>CAZEYS010000107.1:0-1508 GCA_964516095.1 uncultured Aquificales bacterium | reverse complement strand
GATTTTAACAATCCTCAGAGAAAGAGAGCTTCAAAATTCGGAGGTTAAATAATGGCAGCTACAACAAGAAGAAAAGAGTTAGTAGGAAAAGTTGTAAGTAACAAAGGGGATAAAACTGCTGTTGTTTTAGTAGAAAGACAGTTTCCACATCCTTTATATGGAAAAAGAATAAAAAAATCTAAAAAATACCACGCTCATGATCCTGAAAATCAGCTCCAGATTGGAGATATTGTAAGAATTAGAGAAACTAGACCTATTTCAAAATTAAAAAGATGGATAGTAGTAGAAGTTATCGAAAGAGCAAAACAAGAAGAAACTCCATCTGAGGAATAAAAAATTATTGATTTTTTCCCAATAAAATCATAAAATATTTATTTGTCCCTAAACTAAGAAAAGTAAGAGGTATAGCTAAAATGATTAGAAGAGGAACTTATTTAAATACAGCTGACAACTCTGGTGCAAAGAAAGTACAATGTATAGGGATTCCTAAAAAGGCGAATTTTGGAGCACAAAAAGACGTTGCTACAGTAGGAGATGTTATTACAGTAACAGTAAAATCGGCTCTCCCACAAGGTACAGCAAAAAAGGGAAAAGTTTACAAAGCTGTAGTAGTTAGAACAAAAAAAGAAGTTAAAAGACCAGATGGAAGCTATGTTAAAGCAGATGATAACGCGGTTGTTTTGCTCAATAACAACTTAGAACCAATTGGAACTCGTATCCTGGGTCCTGTTGCAAGAGAAATAAGATCAAAAGGATTTTATAGAATTGTTTCCTTAGCTCCGGAGGTAATCTAATTATGGTTAAAACAAAAATAAAAACAGGTGATACTGTTGTAGTTATATCAGGAAAAGAAAAAGGGAAAACTGGAAAAGTAAAAAAGATAATAAAAGATCCCAAAAGAGTAATGGTAATTGTTGAAGGTGTAAATGTGGGCAAAAAGCACCTTAAACATATAGAAGGCGTTCAAGAAGGTGGTATTGTAGAAATAGAAAGACCTATTGATATATCCAACGTTGCACTTATAGATCCAAAAACAGGAAAACCAACAAAGGTTGGATATAAAATCATAGAAGAAGGTAATACTATAAAAAAAGTAAGAATAGCTAAAAAATCAGGAGAAATTATAGATACTGTTTGGGAAAAAACTAAGTAGAGGTAAATAGAAGATGACAACTGTAGGATACAAACCAAGATTAAAAGAAAAATATGAAAAAGAAGTTGCTCCTAAGTTAATGGAAAGATTTGGATATAAATCACCAATGGAAATTCCTAAAATTAAAAAGATAGTTGTAAATATGGGTGTAGGTGAGGCTGTACAGGATATTAAACAGCTTGATAGAGCTGTTGAAGATTTAACTCTGATAACTGGTCAAAAACCAGAAATTAGAAGAGCAAAAAAGTCAGAAGCAGGATTTAAATTGAGAAAAGGAGCTCCTATAGGAGCAAGGGTTTCTTTAAGAAAAGAAAGAATGTGGGATTTCCTAGATAAACTAATATCTGTTGCTCTT
>CAZEYS010000106.1:0-1542 GCA_964516095.1 uncultured Aquificales bacterium | reverse complement strand
AGATTTATAAGGTTTCAGGAGATATGAAACTAAAAAAACACAATGCAGTAATGGAAAATACACTTATAGAGGCAAGATATAACCTAACAGTAGAAGAACAAAGGCTTGTATTAACAACAATAGCAATGCTTGATAATCTTGAAACAACTCCAAGTGATTTTCCAATGCTAAAAATACCAAAAAAGCTAATCATAGAAACAACAGGAATACACGAAAAAAACTATTATCAGATAAAAACTGCATTAAGACGATTAATGCAACGAATTATTGAGATTGAAACTATTGAGGAAGATGGCAAAAGAAGATTTAAACTTTATCAATGGTTTTCAAAGGCAGAATATAAGGAAGGAGATAGTTTTATAGAAGTCCAATTTCATCCAGACCTAAAGCCATATCTTTTGGAACTAAAGCAAAGATTTACAAAGATACCTTTAAAACAAGTTTTACAACTCCGCTCAAAGTATGCGATAAGACTTTATGAACTGCTTAAAAGATACGAAGATACAGGTTTTAGAGCAGATTATTTACCAGAACTGCGTGAGAAACTCGGCGTTGAGAAAGGAGAGTATTCAAGATTTTTTGATTTTGAAAGATTTGTATTAAAACCAGCAATTAAAGAAATAAACGAGAAAACAGACATAAAAGTAAACTATAAAAAGCGTAAGACAGGGCGTCGTATAACACACATAGAATTTGAAATAAGCTCAAAAAATGCAAAAGAGGGGGATACCACACAAACAACAAAAAGCCCTTCTGAAAGCATTGATACACAAGAACAAAAATCGGTGATAAAAAATAATCCTGATTTATGGGAAACAACTATAGAAATTTTATCTAACAAATATGATTTAAGTAAAGATGATTATGAGATTTTAAGAAGTTATACATATGCAAAATATAAAACAGATGAAAATCCAAAAATAATGGCAGTATGCACTGATATAGCAACAGAGAAAGGTAAACAGATAATAAGGAGTATATTAAGCAAGTATTGGGTTCAAATTAGAGAGATAGTGAAAATAGAAACGAATAGTAATTACATTCCAAAAGTTCATAAAAGTATTTTGGAAGAAGGCAAAGAAATGCCTGTGTAAAAGAGAGGAAAACTATTGAAATGGAAAAAAGGATTTAAGAAGGCATTTGAAGAAGCTGGGAAGCATTTCCTAAATATCGGAGTAGCCATTATTGTTTTTGCAATCCTACAACCTATACTTAAAGGTGAGTTTTCTTTACAAATCTCGTTAATATTTGCTGTTATATATCTTGTGATATTTGCAATATCAATCTTTTTAATAGCGTTTGGAGGCAAAGAGGATGAATAACGAAATTTTATACTACCTAATAATCTTTGGAAGTGTAATATTAGCTGGAGCTTTGATGATTGCTATTGGGATTTTCAGTTTAAGGACCAAGAAAAAAGTCTGATAAAAGGAAGTTAAACAAACAGTCAACTACCTCTGTCTTTAGACAGAGGCTTGTAAGTGAGGTTAGCTATGGGAAGATACAGCCAACCCCCTTACATTAGGCTGGTTGACAACAGCC
>CAZEYS010000105.1:0-1694 GCA_964516095.1 uncultured Aquificales bacterium | reverse complement strand
TTCCATTAAACTCTCAAAGCTTTATTAAACATAAGCAAAAACCTATATTTAGTAAATTTAATAATTCTATTAAATATTGGAGGTATAAAAATGAAAAGAAAAAAGGGAAGAAAAAGAGGTTCTCATTTATTTTACCTGATTTCTGCATTTTTGTGTAGTGCAACATCTACATTATCTCAAGAAGTAGTAAGTTCCCAGGAGGTTATTTCGTCAAAAGATACATCATCAACTGTTGAAACTGAGGGGTTTCTTGAAAGGTTGTATAAAAATAAGCCTATAGAATTCGGTATTGAGTATCAATATTGGTTTCCAGAGGATATGAAAAAAGCCACTCTAGAAAACACTGGTTTATTCGTTTTAAAACTGAAAGTTTTCGATATCTTAACACTTAAAACTACACTAAATTCTCTAACAGAAAACCCTGCATCTAGGGGAGAAGTGATAAAACAGGATAGTTCATCTAAAGAAAGTTATGCATCTATAATGGGTGCATTACCTATTGTGCCAACAAGTAAACTGTTTGGTTGGAGTTTTGATATAGAGGCTTACGGTCAAGCAGAAAAATTCACATCAACCCTAAAACCGAAGGAAACCCTTTATTATCATGATTTCAAAGGAAATACTTATACATTACAACCTGGAGAAAAAAGAACTTTTGAAACTAACTTTATAGAATTCGGTATAGGTCTTTCTAGTAAAGAAAGAAAAAATAGTATGATAAATAAACTTTTTATAGGAATTTATTATCAAGAATATCAAAAACCTTATACCCCACAAGTCAGAGATTATGAAGCATTTCCAAATCATATATTCTTTACAAAATTTAAATCTTATGGATTACGTTTTGCCGCAGAATTTAGTAATGAACCAGATAAGGAAGGTTTCTTTGGAAAGATGGAAGCAAAACTAGGTAAAGGAAAAATGAAATTAACAAGTAATCTAAGTATGACCCAACTGTTAGGAAATGATGAAGATATATGGTTTCTAGGTGGCGAACTCATAGGAGGTTATAAAAAATTCATAAGCAGTAATTTTTTTATAAGGGCATTTGCTGGAGCTGATTTAAGAATTTTTATAGTTGGATATAAAGATGCAAGCGGAACAACTCATGTAAACTCAGATAATGCCGCTAACCAAGATTTTATACTAAAAGGAGGTATTTCACTAGGATATCTATTTTAATAAATTAGAAATATTTAAATAAATTGGAGGTATAAGCTATGAACACTAAAATTTTTAGGCACTTGGGAATTTTAAGTTTAATTCTTATTTTCTTTTTAGAAAGTTGTGCTCTACTTGAACCTGAAACCCCCGAACAAATAGTGAGTAAATCATCAGATAAATGAGCCTGTTTAAAAAAATAGAGAGGAAAATAAAGATAGCTATCAACAAGGCTATGTTATATAGAAGAAATTTCATCAAAACAAATATACAGATTAAATCATAAAATTCTGTATATATCTCTATTTCTCTCGTATATCTCTTTTTGTTTTTTCCTGTATGGATTTTTTATGCTATCTCTTATACCATCTTTTACTGGTATTACTGGAATTAATTTATACTTATCTATTAAAAGCTTAGCAAGCTGATTATCAATCCCATATAACCTATCTCCTATTATGTAACTTCCTTCCTCTAATCGTATCTCTTTTAGTATTTCCTTAAAAAGTTTTCTCTCATCTGAATATGGTTTT
>CAZEYS010000104.1:0-1704 GCA_964516095.1 uncultured Aquificales bacterium | reverse complement strand
TGTATTGAATATTTACTGCACAAGTTTATAATGCAGGTGTTATGAGGCTTTTTGAGAAGTTTAAAAGCATAGAGCTTTCCAGCGTGCAACTGATAGTTTTAAGCAGCGTATTTTTTGTTTTGTTTGACAACTATGTATATTTTAAAGAAACATACAATGCATTTGGCGATATCGGTTTTTGTATAGCCGCAGGTGTATTGCTATTCATTGCAATTTCAACTGTTATGGGATTATTGATTGCAAGGTTTATCTTGAAGCCTTTTCTTATTGTAATGTTTCTGCTTGCCTCGGCAGCAGCCTACTACATGGCTGAGTATAAAACGATTATCAACGATAAAATGATTATCAATATTTTTCAGACAACAACTGGCGAGGTATATGACCTTTTAAATCTCAAACTTTTTGTTTATATACTTTTGCTTGGCGTTCTGCCTTCGATATTCGTTTATTTGATTAAGCTTAAAAAGAGAAGCTTAAAAGAGGAGTTTAAAAGCAGACTTTTATTGATAGTTATTAATCTTTTGCTTATTCCTGTTTTGTATTTTGCTTATCCTAAAAGCTGGGTGAGTTTTTTTAGGACTCATAAGCATATAAGGATGTATTCAAATCCAGCTTTTTTCACATATTCTTTTGTTAGGTATCTACAGAAAACCTACCTTACAAAACCGATGAAGTTTAAACATATTGGTTTAGATGCAAAATTGATGCCCTACAAAAAGCCAAAGCTTATTATTTTCGTTGTTGGCGAGGCAGCAAGGTGGGATCACTTTTATTTAAATGGCTACAAAAGAAACACAGACCCTTACTTATCAAAATTGAAAAACTTAATTGATTTTCCTTCTGTTAGGTCATGTGGCACAGAAACGGCTGTAAGTGTGCCTTGCATGTTTTCCATTTACACAAGAAGTGAGTTTTCTATAAAAAAAGCACGCTATACGGATAATCTCCTTGATATTTTAAAAAGAGCTGGTGTCAACATCCTGTGGCGTGATAACGATTACGGATCAAAGCATGTTGCAGATAGGGTTGAGTATGAGGATTTTAACGATAAAAGAATAAAACCTTACTGCACAAGATTTAACTGCAAAGATGAAGTGTTGCTTTATGGATTGAAGAAATGGCTTGATAGCTTAAAAAACGATAAACCTGTTTTAATTATACTTCATATGAAAGGCTCACATGGACCGGATTATTACAAAAGATACCCAGCCTCATTTGAAAAATTTAAACCGATATGTAAAACAAATCAGTTACAAAACTGTTCTCGTCAAGAGGTTGTTAATGCCTATGACAACACTATTCTTTACACAGACAAATTTTTATACGATGTAGTTGAATTTCTAAAGAAAAATGACAAGAAATATTCAACCGCTATGTTTTATGTATCTGATCATGGAGAAAGCCTTGGTGAAAATGGCATTTATCTGCATGGTTTGCCTTATTTTATGGCTCCAGAGGCTCAAAAACACCCAGCCTGTTTTGTGTGGTTTTCCAACGATTTTGGCATTGATGTAAACTGTGCAAAAAAGTTATCCAAAAATAAATATTCTCACGATAATGTGTTTTATACAATTCTTGGGTTGTTTGGCATCAAAACAAGCATTTACAATCCGAAACTTGATATTTTTTATCCCTGCAGGAGGCAATAGGTGATTTATAATTTTAAAAGCGATTATTTAGAGGGGGCGCATCCTTCTATTTTGC
>CAZEYS010000103.1:0-1849 GCA_964516095.1 uncultured Aquificales bacterium | reverse complement strand
CCCTTTTAATATCTTTTTGAGATTCTAAAATCACTCCAACACCTGCCCTATCCGGATTGTATTTAAGCTCCATAATTTCTGCCTGCAAAAGTATAGTTTCCAACAAATCTTGTATTCATTCCCCTGTAACGGCAGAAACTCCTACTACAGGTACATCTCCTCACCATTCTTCTGGTATAAGTTCTATTTCAGAAAGTTGTGACTTTACCATCTCAACATTAGCTTCCGGTTTATCTATTTTAGTAATAGCAACTATAATAGGTACTCACGCTTCTCTAGCATGTGCCACAGCTTCTTTAGTTTGTTCCTTCACTCCCTCATCTGCTGCTACAACAATAATTGCAATATCAGTTACTTTAGCTCACCTTGCTCTTAAGGATGTAAAAAGCTCATGTCCAGGGGTATCAACAAAAGTAATCTTTTTACCCCCTACTTCCACTTGTGAAGCACCTATAGATTGAGTAATTCATCCTGCTTCCCTATCTACCAAATTAGTTTTTCTAATGTAATCTAAAAGCTTAGTTTTACCATGATCTACATGTCACATAACAGTTACAATAGGTGGTCTTTCTTCAAGTCTTTGTGCTTCTTTGTCTTGTGCAAGTATCTTTTCTAGATCACCTTCCAAAACTACTTCTACATCAAGTCCAGAATCTTTTTTCTTAACATTAATTCCTAATTCTTCACCAATCAAAGAAGCTGTCTCCCAATCCATACTAGCATTTGCAGCTAAAATTATTTTGTTTTTCAAAAGAGTTTTCATTACTTCGTTAAGAGGAATCCCACTTTTTTCAGAAAATTCTTTAACAGTAATAGAATCTCCAATTTCAATTTCACTCTTTTTGACCAACGTTTGAGATGTTGAAGGAGCTTGCTTTGGTCTTGCAGTAGTAGGTCTAGAAAGTTCTTTTTGTGACTTAGATACAACTTGTGGTTTTTCTTTTTTAGTTTCTCTTTTGATAAACTTCTTTTTCTTTTTAACAGTAGGTTTAGCAGATCAAGTCGAATCCGAAGTATAAAACCCTCATTTACCAAAACTAACGTACCCTTTCCTTTCTTTAGATGAAGAGAAGGTCTGTGAAAGTGATTTACTAATAGGATGAGACTTAACAAAAGATTGAGAAGATTGCTTGTTTTCTTCTTTTGTAGATTCTGACTCAGATTTTTTGTCAGTTTTTTCTTCAAAACCAAGAGCAGATAAAAAATCATCTCCCCCTATTTTAGCTGTATCTTTTACTACTATTACCTTTCCTTCAGAAGATGATATAATTTTTGCTACTTCTTCTAACTCTTTTTGAGAAATACGTGAAGGTAATCTTTTAATCTCCTTACCCCTTACTTGTCAAAGAGCCTTTAAAAATTCATCTTTGCTTCGTCACTTTTGTATCAATAAATCCTTTACGCTCATATAAATTTTAAATAATACAAAAATAAACCACGCAAATCATACATATTTAGAGCAAGAAAACAACTTAAAATTAAGGTTGATTATTTTGTTTCCAAATTTGTGTCCAAAAAATTATCCAACTTTGAGAAGGAGATAAAGCCCTTTGGGGATTTCATTCCATCTCTTGTATTGGCTGAGAAGTTTCAAATATAAACTGTATAATTTTTTCATTCTCATCCAAAATCTTTGTCTCATGTTTAAGAAAAAAAGTATAATAAGGAGACTCAAGATATCTCAGATAATAGTTTTGTTTAAAATTTATTTCTTCTAGCTTTTGTAGCTTCTGCTGACGAGTAAGATAAATAGACTTGTTAATTGTAGAAGAAGTAAAATAAATTTTCAAAAACGCTACAAAAAACACAGCTGCTACTATTAATAAAATATATCTTAAAGTTTTAAGCC
>CAZEYS010000102.1:0-1866 GCA_964516095.1 uncultured Aquificales bacterium | reverse complement strand
TTGATTCTGTGAGAACTTGGATAAATGAAGGAATAGAAACAAACTGGGACAAGATTAAACCTCTTGCTGTAGATGCATACAAAGAGGAGCTTAAAAAAGCAGTAAATGATCTAACTAAAAAAATGAAGGTGAAAGCTTGAAAACAATAAAACCTTCAATTCTTTTTGTAAATCAAAGACTATTATCTAAAGAAAAATAAGGCGGATAACACGCGGGGATATATAGAAATAGTAGATAAAGGTATATACTACGAAGAACTTGGATTGGATTTCACTACTTGATGTTAATTTAATTATTCTGTAAAATTAACAATACTATATGAGAAATTGTAATCTTAAAAAGTTTATCTACAATATTTTTGAAAGCAATAATAAAGAGTTTTTTAAATATCTTTATATAGCTTTCAAGTTAAGGTATCTATTCTACAAAGATAAAGTTGAGACGTGTGCTATAGCTAACGTTAAAAGTGGAAAATGTTCATCGGATTGCAAATTTTGCGCCCAAGCTTCTATATATAATATTCCCATTAGAACCTATCCATTGCTTGATAAAGAAACGCTTTACAGACAAGCAAAAAAAGCATTTTCACACGGTATTGATAGATTTAGTTTTGTTGCAAGTGGGATAAAATTATCAAAGAAAGATACTGTTACCTTGGGGAAGGTTATAGAGCAGCTAAAAAAAGAAAATAGCTCCTTAAAAATATGTGCTTCATTAGGGCAAATATCTAAGCAACAGTTTATCTTTTTAAAGGAATCAGGTCTTGATAGATATCATCATAATTTGGAAACATCAAAGTATTTTTATCCTTTTATTTCAACAAAGCAAAGATGGGAGGATAGATATAAAACAATTATTCTTGCAAAGGAAGCAGGACTATCCGTATGTAGTGGTGGTATTTTTGGTATAGGAGAAACTAAGGAAGATATATACTTTCTCATAGAAACACTAAAAAAAGCAGAAGTAGATTCTATCCCTATAAATTTCCTGCACCCAATAAAAGGCACACCTTTAGAGAACGCAAAAAATCTTACCCCACTAAAATGCCTTAAAATCCTTATTGCATTTAGAATAGCTATACCTAAAACTCAAATAAGAATATGTGGCGGGAGACAATTAAATCTCAAACAACTACAACCTTTAGCCCTTTTTGTAGCTGACTCCATTATGGTAGGGGATTATTTAACTACAAAAGGTCGTGATCTAATTGAAGATTTAAACATGATAAACCAGCTGGATTTTGAGGTCAACTTAACTATATAAATCATAAGTTACCGCTATTTAAATGCCCAAAAACGGCTCATTTTGATCCTAAACGATTAATTTCATGGATGAACCCCATATCGTCGCTCTACGGGCTTTATTTTAGCGCTCAGAGGCATTTTAAAACAACATCTCAAATCAATTGACATACAATAGGTCAAAACCCACTTTCTATTTCGTTACTATTGGCTTTCTCTCCCTGCTCACTAACCCACAAAACCTTTTTTGCACAAAATTCACAAACCCGCAAAACACTATGGTTTAGTTTTCTTTTGCTCACAATTCTCTTGTTTTTTGCACCCTATCCACCTACTCGCAAATCTTTTTCACTGTAAACCAACATATAGGCACTTGAAAGAACATGCGCCCGATGGCGATGTATAAAGTCAGGTAGCTGTAAGGATAATAGCTCTTTCTCCGTCGCAAATAGGTTAAGATTCCGTCGTAAATTAGTTAACGGTGTGGTTTAATTTGAAAATTTTATTTGTAGAAAGGAGAATGTCAATCAATCATAAATATCATGATTTCCCACATCTATTAAAACAATCCCATCTTCGGTTACTGAAAACACAAGAATTATTCTGTAGCTTATCGTTATAGAGA
>CAZEYS010000101.1:0-1973 GCA_964516095.1 uncultured Aquificales bacterium | reverse complement strand
GTTGGAATAAAGCTTTACACTCTTTGCAAGTTTCACCACCTGAAACTACTTTTGCCCCTTTTTGAACAGCTTCCTGTATCCAGGACTGAATTCTATTTACTTCATCTACTGTTATAATTGGTCCAACATCTGTATTTTCATCCATAGGATCACCAAATTTTAGTTTAGAGACCTCTTCTTCTAAGAGCTTTTGAAACTTATCTGCAACTTTTTCATGAACTAAAACCCTTTGAACAGATATACAAACCTGACCTGCTACTGCAAAACCTCCTAAAACAGATTTTTTAGCAGCAATTTCTAAATTTGCATCTTCGTCTACTACAACTGCAGAGTTGGAACCAAGCTCCATAACTAATTTTTTAAGACCTGCCTGTCTGGCAATAATTTCTCCAACTTTTAAACTGCCTGTAAAGGATACAACTCTAACATCTGGATGCGTAGTCATTGCCTGACCTACATCTGCAAATCCTGGAATTACTGAAACGGCTTCTTCGGGAACACCAGCCTCCAAAAAGAGTTCACATAACATTATTGGGGAAATAGGAGTTCTCTCAGAAGGCTTTAGAACAAATGAACAACCAGCTGCTATTGCTGGAGCTATTTTATGTGCTGTAAGATTTAAAGGAAAGTTAAAAGGAGTAATACAGGCAGCTATTCCGGCTGGTTCTCTAAAGTAAAAACCTCTTTTTCCAATTCCATTTGGAGATGCATCTATCGGTAGGTATTCACCTCCTATTCTTTTAGCCTCTTCTGCAGAAAATGTTATTGTGTTTATTGCCCTTTCAACTTCTGTTCTTGCTTCTCTTATGGTTTTCCCTACCTCATAAACTATAGCTTTTGCAAATT
The DNA here is from genome assembly GCA_964516095.1 of uncultured Aquificales bacterium. Taxonomy (GTDB): domain Bacteria; phylum Aquificota; class Aquificia; order Aquificales; family Hydrogenothermaceae; genus Hydrogenothermus. Next base: position 1,127 of record CAZEYS010000101.1, on the reverse strand, counting down.
CTTCTTTTCTTTTTTCTAAGTTTTGGGCTACTTTCGAAAGTATCTTGTATTTTTCATATGCAGTAAGATTTTTTAATTTTTTTAAACCTATTTTAGCTTTTTCTACTGCTTTTTTTACGTCTTCTGGAGAACCTTTAGGTACTTCTCCAATCTTTTCTAATGTATATGGATATATAACATCTATTTTCTCATTTTTTTCAACTGGCTGTCCACCTATGTACATAGGAAGTTTATACATCCCTTATTACCTCCATTTCCTGTTTCATAATTATAATATTGTTTTTTAAAGGTGGGCAAACATTTCTAAAAACCATTGAGGATATGGCTTTTCTGGCTCTGAAATTTCATCTAAATACTCAATATCTTCCTGTTTTAACTGCCAGTTCACACAACCGATGTTGTCTTGAAGTTGTTTTAGACTTCTTACTCCTACTATTATTGAACTTACAAATGATTTAGCTCTTATCCAATTCAGGGCAACCTGAGATACAGTTGCGTTGTATTTTTCCGCTATTTTTTTCAGTTCATCAACTATAAAGTAGGCTTTTTCAAAATCAAATCTTAAAAATGGTCTTTCCATACGGGAGTATCTGCTGTTTTCTGGAATGTTTTCTCTGGAGTATTTACCTGTTAAAAATCCACCGGCTAAGGGGCTCCATGCTAAAATACCAAGGCCAAAATCCTGACACGCTGGAACAACTTCAAACTCAATGTCCCTACCGAGGAGAGAGTAGTACATTTGAGCCGATATAAACTTAGAGTAATTTTTCATATTTTGCAAACTAACAGATTTGGCAATTTGCCAACCTGCAAAATTGGATAAACCTATGTATCTTACTTTCCCTTCTCTAACGAGATCATTTAAAGTTTCTAATGTTTCCTCTATTGGTGTGTGATTATCCCACCAGTGAAGTTGATATAAATCTATATAATCTCTACCAAGTCTTTTTAGAGAGTTATCTATAGATTTGATTATATGATATCTTGATAAACCTCTATCGTTAGGGTCTTTCTCAGACATAACACCTCTAACTTTCGTTGCTATTATAACATCATTTTTTTTGCTGCCTAGTGCTTTGCCTAATAGTTCTTCCGATTCTCCATATGCGTATATATCCGCAGTATCA
>CAZEYS010000100.1:0-1997 GCA_964516095.1 uncultured Aquificales bacterium | reverse complement strand
GAAAACAGGCTGATATTTGTCATCTACAAAGAGAAAACTCTTATCTTTGGTGCTGATATACTGATAAGGAATAACAATATACTTGCCTACATTGCGCTCAACGATATCTTTAAATTCAATAGGCAACTGTATATCTTCACCATAAAGTTTCGGTTTGCCATCTTTGGTAATAAGCCGAGCAGCCACATTGGCAACAAGATACTGATTTATAAGACCAGTGGTCTTATCAGTCCGCTCAACTAGATCAGTTGAGATAATTTCACCGATAAAAAATAAAGTCATGGGATCTCCCTTATTTTGGATTTTGGGAACTCTCTTAATGACGCGATAGGTGGAGTTCCCTTCGACCTACCGCGGAGCAGTTTAACGACTTACTCAGGTCGAAACAGATCGAAAAAGCGCATCAATCACTTCGCGAGAATTTTCAGGACGGCGAGTCACATAGCGTTGCGTGGTATGAATATCAGTATGACCAAGAGTGTGTGATACCTTTTCGATAGGCAAATTGAGGACATTGATTGAATAAGATCCAACGATATGACGGAGATCGTGAAGACGAATCTTTGGAAAATTGTTTTTTCTTAAAAATCTTCGCCATGCTTTACGAATATCACGATATCGCGTTTTTGTTTTTGGATTGAAAAAAACATAGCTATCCAATGAATAACAGTCATATTTATAAGCAAGAAGTTTTTGATAAGAAAAAGCATTTTGAAGCAAATCAGTCATCTGATACTTCATTGATTTTTTCGCTTTATTGATTGGAGCAGGAATAGTATAGGTTTTCGTATAAAGATCAACATGCCTCCACTGCAAGGAAAGAGCTTCATTCAACCTTCGACCATGAGCCAAAAAGAGAAACAAATTACGATAAACATCCTCATCGTGATCGATAATAGCCTTAAGGATACTTTGTTGAAGATCGACAGGCAAAGACATATAAACTTTGTTATCGAATTTAGGCAATTCAATATATTTGAGTGGATTGTCTTGCAAAATACCTAAACGAACAGCGATCTTAACAACAGCCTGTATATCACTTTTGATATTTTTTACAGTTTTGGGCTTAAGAGTCTTAAGCAAATTATTGAGAAACTTTTGATAGGCTATGAAATTAAGCGACCGAACGTTTTTTGTCCCGATATCGGTAGCTACATGCTTATTCCACATTGAAATCTTTGTAACAATAGTATGAGGAGAGCGAGATGAAGCATAAAGTTCCAAGTAAAGATCAAAAAGCTCGTTCAAAGTTGGATTAGAGTTTTGATCAAAGTTTAGCATGGGAACTCCTAACTAAAAAACTAAACTATATTTAGTATTTTAAATAAATATAGTTTAATCTCAACTTAAAAGAAGAAAAGATGACTAAGAAAGAACTATGCAAATTTATAGGAATAACAGAGCAGGCATACTATAAATGGAAAAAAGAAAAACCTAATTTATTTATGATACTAGAAAACTATAGAACTAAAGAAGATCAATATAGTTTAGACAACAAACTAAAAGAACTAAACAAATATTTTCAAGAATTAACAGAAGAAGAAAAAGAAATGTATATAGCAGAGATCAAAGCAAGAGCATTAAGAAAGAAATTGAAATAAAAGGAGTAAAAATGAAAAAAATAGTATCAATATTAACATTCGCAATACTACAATCAACATTACAAGCAGAAGATCTAGGAAAATACATGTCATCGGGAACATATACCATTAAAGAACCAAACGAAATTTTTACACTAGTCACTAATGATAAAGGATATATATCAATTGATGGCTTAAATTTTTTCATATGTACAGGAACACTCAGAAACGAAAAAGGAAAAATCGTAGCACAAAGCGGACTACAAAGTAAAATAGAAGTACCTGTAAAACCAAATCAAACTTATTACCTTTACATTAACCATAGAAAAAGAAAAATGGATTGTACGATCAACATTTTCATACCATAAAGGATTCCTTATGCCTCTAACAGATAAAGAGATAAAAAACATCCACAAC
>CAZEYS010000099.1:0-2093 GCA_964516095.1 uncultured Aquificales bacterium | reverse complement strand
AACAACTGGAAATTTGTTTATCTTTTTTCTATATTAGAATAATTCTACTCAAAATTAAAAAAATTAAGTAATAAATGGAAAATATAGATTTAAAAACAAAATTAGTTTTTGAAAAGATAATCCCTGCAACGAAACCTGTATATAAAGATATTGATTTTGAAAACAAAACACTTGAAACTTTTTTAAAGAAAAAAGGTATACGTTTATACTCTCATCAGGCTGAAGCAATAGAACACATTAAAAATGGAAAAAATGTTGTAATAACAACTCCTACAGCTTCTGGAAAATCTTATATTTACATATTTTCTGTCCTTGAAAGATTAGCTAAAAATCCAGAGGCAAAAGCAGTAGTTTTATTTCCTCTAAAAGCTCTTGCCAGAGACCAGTATGTAAAAATAAAAGAACTTATAGATGAAATGGAAATAGACGCATCTGTAGAAGTGTACGACGGTGACACTCCAGTAGAAAAAAGGAGAAAAATAAAACAAAATCCCCCCAACTTTTTAATAACAACTCCAGATATGCTTAATGTGGGTATACTGCCTTATCACTCAACATGGTCTTCATTTTTTGAAAATTTAGATTTTATCGTTCTTGATGAAATACACACTTATAGAGGAATTATTGGCTCTCATATATACAATATAATACGTAGAATGAAAAGGATTGTGAACTACTATAAATCCAAACAGCCTATATTTATCACTAATTCTGCAACAATACATAATCCACAAAAGTTTGCTTCAATGTTAATTGGAGAAGAAGTAGTAGAGATAAACAAATCAGGTGCTCCAAGTCCGAAAAAGGTTGTGCAGATATCAAAAAGAATTCCTAATTTTGAAATCGCAAAACTTATTGCCCTTAATGTCTTAAACGATATATCTACCATTGTTTTTGTTGATTCAAGGAAGGAAGCAGAAATACTTTCACTAAGGGTAAAAGATACACTGGAAAAAATGGGAAGACCTGATTTAAAAGAGAAAGTAAGTCCTTATAGGTCTGGATATACACCTGAAGAAAGAAGAGAAATAGAATTTAAGACACTTACCAGAAATATACTTGCTCTTATATCAACAAGTGCCCTTGAAATGGGAATAGATATAGGTGATTTAGAAGCTTGTATTTTGGTAGGATATCCTGGAACCTTAGCACAACTGTGGCAGAGATTTGGAAGGGCAGGTAGAAGGGATAAAACTGCTTACAACATACTTATACCTAAAAACAATGCATTAGACCAGTACTTTGTTAAAAATCCTGAAGAGTTATTCAACAGACAAATGGAAGAGCCTGTAATAAATCCAAAAAATAGATATATCTTAAAAAAGCATATTCCTGTAATGGCATATGAAATTCCTTTAAAGGTTTCAGAATTAAGCGAAGAAGAAAAGGATGTTGCACGAATTCTGTATAAAGAAAAAAAACTTAGATTTTACAATAATAAGCTTTATGCATCTAAACCCCAACCATTTAGTATAAGATCAGCTGGCCACAGTTATAAAATAGTAGATGCTATTAAGGATAAAGTGATCGGGGATATTTCTGAAGACATCCTTCTTTACGAAGCACATCCTGGTGCCATATACATACACAACGGTGAAAAGTTTGTTGTAGAAGCAGTAGACAACAAGTCTAAAAGTGTGTTTGTGGTAAAGGCAAATGTTTCCTATATTACTGAACCTCTGAAAGAATCTTACATAGATATTCTAGAAATTGAAGACAGCAAAGAAATTGGAAATATAAAACTGTTCAAGGGAAAAGTAAACGTAAAGTCCTCTGTATTAGGATATACTATAAGAGACCTTGAAAAGGACAGAAAGATTGATGAAGTCTTCTTCTCTGAAGAAGAAAAATTAGAAAGAGAATTCGAAACAAAAGGGTTCTGGTTTACAATTCCGGATAATGTAGAAAGTAAAATTATAAAAAATAATCTACTTTTTAACATAAGACTACTGAAAACCTTTTTAGAAGAAAAAGATAAAGAAAATCCAGGATTTTTTGTGTATAAAGAACTTGCTTTTGATAATCTTAAAGCTTTCAAGGAAAACATGGATCTGGACTATTTAGATATCTTTCAGAAAGCAACAAATCCGTTT
>CAZEYS010000098.1:0-2131 GCA_964516095.1 uncultured Aquificales bacterium | reverse complement strand
ATTATATAAGTATAATAAAGTGAAATATTTGTGAAAATTTATGTTTTGGAAGAAATGATACGACGTAGAGATTACGATTTTAGAGATAAGGAAGGTAAAAAACAGGTATTTATGAAGTTTAAAATTATCTTCTTCCTTTTATTACTTTTTCGTAAAAGCCCATTAATATATCTTTTGTTTCCCTATGAAACTCAAGGGGGTCCTTTTCTGTTAGTATTCTTATTACATCATCAATATTGTCAACTGTGTATATATGAAACTCCCCTTTTTCAATGCTTTCAATCACTTCATCATCAAGAATAATATTATCGTAATTCCTTGAAGGAACTATTACTCCTTGCTTACCTGTTAGACCTATTACTTTACAGACTTTATAAAATCCCTCTATTTTTTCTTTTATTCCTCCAACAGGTTGTATATTACCGTGTTGGTCTATAGAACCTGTTATAGCAATATCCTGTCTCAATGGAATTTCATTTATACTTGAGAGTACAGCCATAAGTTCTGCAGCAGAAGCAGAATCTCCTTCTACCTCACCGTATGATTGTTCAAATGTTATGCTACAGGATAGAGCAAGGGGAGTATCTTTCCCATACTTCCTGCCTATATAACCAGAGAGTATCATAACTCCTTTACTGTGTATAGGACCACTTAACTCTACTTCCCTTTCTATATTTATAATTCCTTTTTCCCCTATGTAAGAACTTGCTGTTATTCTACTTGGTTTTCCAAAAGAAAAATCCCCTAATTCATAAACAGAGAGGCCATTTATCTGGGCAATCTTTTTCCCTTCAATGTCTATAATTAGTTTCCCTTCTTCAAATAGTTTTCTTATTTTCTCTTCAATAAGGTTTGAACGGAAAATCTTTTCTTTTATTGCTGTTTTTATGTCTTCACCTGTTATCTCTTTGTTTTTAGATATTGCGTCTGCTTCCCGTGCTACATCTGTAATATAAGAAAAAATCATATTAAACTTTTTTCTACTCCCTGAACGTACAACCCCAAACTTAAATAATTCTGTTAAAGCATCTTTTGAAAAATCTTTCAGATTTTCATCTTCCTGTATTTTCTTTATGATTTTAGGAAAGGCCAGTAATAGCTCTTCATTAACATCAATAACTGGGTCAAACTCCCCTTTGACTTTAAAAATCCTATTGAACTCTAAATCGTACAATGAAAGGAGCTCATATAAAGAAGAATCCCCAAGCATCGCAAGTTTAGTTTTAAACGGTACTGGTTCTGGATGTATTCCAACATGGAATGGAAATGTATCCTCAAAAGGGGATTGGGAAATATGAACCTTTTTGTGGAGTATTACTCTTTTTAATGCATCCCATAGAAATGGATTTTTAATAATATCAAAAGCCCTGAGAATAAGAAAACCTCCCCGTGATTTTAATAAACTCCCTGAAATAATACTCATATGGTCTGCGTATAGGATTCCCATTTCTGCGGAGTATGAAATATGACCAAAAAGGGATTTGAATGTGGGGAGTTCCTCATGAATAACAGGAGCTCCTTTAAGGGAGCTGTTGTCTACTACAACGTTTATTCTAAACATATTAAGTTCTCTTTCTAAAGCCCTCTGGAAAAGAAAATCACCTTCTAAAATCTTCCACCTTATAAAAATATCAATTCTCTCTACAATCCTGGTCTTTAAATAGTTTAAAAACGAAATTATTTCTGGAAAGTTTTTGAACTCTTCTAACAATTTAAAAAAAGCACTATCCACTACATAAGAAGAGACTTTATTCTTTAGTTCCTTTAATTCTTCCTGCAGTTTTATATCTAAATCTCTTAGTTTTCTTACATAATCTCTGAATTTTTCATCAAACAGTTCAAGCTTTTTCTCAAATTCTGTTTTTATTTCAGGAATTGCAAGGGCTTCTGGACTTGGTTTCCCATTTATGAGTGGCAAAAACTGTATTCCAGCTGGTGTAATAACAGGTGTAAGGCCATATTTTTCAGCCTCAATTTTTAATTCTCGAAAGATTTTCTTCCTTTCTTCTTCAATTTCCTTGATTATTTTTGATTTTTCATCTTCAAACTCTTTACTTTCAAATTGTTTTATTGTAGTTTCTTTTAGATTTTCTATGATTTCGTTTAATTTTTTTTGAAGTTTTTTTCCATA
>CAZEYS010000097.1:0-2249 GCA_964516095.1 uncultured Aquificales bacterium | reverse complement strand
GATGCAGAGAATAGTAGTTAAAAGAGATGGAACAGAAGAAAAATTTCAGATGAAAAAGCTTATAAATGCTATATTTGCCCTTTTTGAAGGGATGGATTTGCCAGATGACTGGGAAATTGCATTTAAAATAGCAAAAGAACTTGACCTTAAAATACCAGAAAGGGTTACAACAGAAGAACTAGATTTTCTAGTTTTAAAAGCAATAGAACAGTTAATACCAACCCATTACATTTACGACACGTTAGCATCAAGACAGTTGCAAAAAATAATAAATAGAAAGATAGACAAAAGGTTCAAATCCTTCAAAGAAGCTATAGAATTTGGAGTAAAGGAAAAACTGTATAAAGAGGAGTTATTAAATTTTGATTTAGACAGATTAGAAAATGCTTTAGATTACAGTAGAGATACACTATTAGACTACTTTGGAATGACAACATTAAAAGATAGATACTTTACTAGAGATAGAAATGGAGAAATTATAGAAAAACCACAGTGGTTCTTTATGAGAGTTGCAATGGGAATAGGTAACGATGAAGATGAGGTTATAAAAATCTATAATAAAATTTCAAAACTTGAATATTTACACTCAACACCAACCCTCTACAACTCAGGAACAGTTACTCACCAATACAGTTCATGTTTTCCAGCAGGAACACCTGTTATAACCAAAGATGGAGTTAAAAATATTGAAGATATAAACATAGGGGATGTAGTATTAACTGCAAATGGAAACTATAAAGTTGTTTCAGGACTTTTTAAAAGAGAATATAAAAGGGATTTATATAAAATCAGTGTGTGGGGACTTTGGGGAGAAAAAGAAACAGTTAAAGCAACAGATGACCATAATTTCTTAGTTTTACAAAAAGAAGATGTTGAATGTAGTAGAAAATTTGTTAAAGTTTGTCCACCATATCAAGGAAGTGAAAAATGTCAACCAGTAGAAAAACAATATGCAAATACATGTACATCTGTAGAAGAAAATCTTTTAGAAAAACTAAAATGGATTGAAGCTAAAGATTTAAAAGAAGGAGATTTTATTGTTATTCCATATCCAAAGGAAATTCATAACAGGAAAACTTTAAGAATATTAGATTATATTGACAATAAATATTTAGTGGAAATAAACGGATACATAGCTAAACTTAATCACGACAAACAAAACAGAACCCCTATTTACAACCAACAAATAAACAATATCAAAGCAGAAATACCTTTAAACTATGACTTTATGAGATTTTTAGGATACTATCTAGCAGAAGGGTATATAAATAAAACAAATGGAAAATACTCAGTAGTATTTACCTTTAATAAAAAAGAAGATGATTATATAAAAGATATTGTATCTCTGTCTGAAAATCTCTTTGGAATAACACCGTCTATTACAGAAAATAAAGATAACTCAGTAAGAATTACAATAAACAGTACCTATTTAGGAGAATTTATAAATAACCTTGTGGGAACTGGCTTTGATAAGAAAAAATTACCTGAAGAAATAATGCTTGCATCTATAGAAGCTCAAAGAGGATTAATTGTAGGTATATTTAGAGGAGATGGAACCACTGTTTCAGATGGAATGAGACTTACTATATCAAATAAGGTTCTTGCATATCAGATATTCCAGATACTATTAAGACTTGGATACTTACCAAAAATATCTGAAGCATTTAAAAATTATCTTGCAACGAAACAACCTTATTCTGTGCATATATCTGTAAATGATGCTTTAGACCTAATAAAAGAAATAAACAAAGATTTTCACAAAATAACAGCCAAACCTGACAAAAAGAAAATAAACAGTTATAGATTTAGATACAAAGACTTTGTATTTTATAGAATATCTAAAGTTGAAAAAGAATATTTTGAAGGAACAGTTTATGATTTTGAAGTAAAAGCAGACCATAGTTTTAGTGCAAACTTAGTTGCTGCCCATAATTGTTATGTAAATGTCATAGATGATTCATTAGAAAGTATTATGGACAAAGCAAAAGAAACTGCATTTTTAGCAAAATATGCAGGGGGAGTTGGAACTGATGTTACAAGAATTAGAGCAACAGGTTCTCCTATTAAATCTTTAAACGCAAAATCTTCTGGAGTAATACCATTTATAAAAATATTTGACACAATAGTAAATGCTATCCAGCAAGGAGGAAGAAGAAGAAGCTCACAAGTTATGTATATTCAGCCTTGGCACTTAGATATAGATGCATTTTTAGACCTTAGGGAAACTACAGGAAATCCATATTTTAGAA
>CAZEYS010000096.1:0-2405 GCA_964516095.1 uncultured Aquificales bacterium | reverse complement strand
GGAAAAGGATTTAGAACCCAGCCTGTAAAAGAGGCTCTACAGAAATACAAAGCTGTTTATTTCGCAGCTTATGGAGGAACAGCAGCTTTACTATCTAAACATATAATATCTGCAGAGATTGTCGCATATGAAGACCTTGGTCCTGAGGCTATAAGAAAGTTGACTTTTAAAGATTTCCCAGTGGTTGTAGCAAATGATATATACGGCGGAGATATATTTGAAGAAGGTCAGGCCAAATATAGAAAGACTAACATAGAGTGCTCATTTTAGTAGAAAGTTAAATGCTCTATACGATAGGATATTCTTCTTTTTTTGAACCTGAAGAGCTTATAAATAGGTTAAAAGCAGAAAAAATCTCCTATCTTTTTGACGTGAGAACATTTCCATACTCTAATGCATTTCCCCAGTATAACAAAGAAGATTTTTCTAAAAAGTTACACTCTCAATCTATAAACTACAATTTTTTAGGAGATTTTGTTGGTGGACTTATTGTAAAAAATACCGTAAGAAAAGGTATAAATTCGTTGAAAGACTTAATCAAAAATGAAAAAATAAAAAAAGGATTGAACTATCTTTATAAAAAGTCAAAAACTAATAATATTGCTGTCATGTGTGCAGAGAAATCCCCTTTTGACTGTCATCGTTTTTTAGCAGTTGCAAGCACACTGCACTTTTATACAGATGCAAAAATAAAAAATATAATCGCAGATAAAACCCTTTCATTTGAAGAAAGTATAGAGCTGTGGAAAAAAGAAAATAAGCTACAAAGTTTAAAACTAAAAGATGAAGAATTAATATTACAAAGGTTAATAAAACTCTATAAAATAGATAATAAAAGGGAAGAGAAATTTCCTACTAAAATTAAGAATCTAAAGCTTTTCTAAAAAAATATAGGAGGATACCAAATGAAGGTACATGAACATCAGGCGAAAGAAATATTTAGAAAATATGGATTACCTGTGCCAGAAGGATATCCAGCTTTTACTGTTGAAGAAGCCGTAGAAGCTGCACAACAGATAGGTAAATTCCCAGTCGTAGTTAAGGCTCAAATACATGCTGGTGGTAGAGGTAAGGCAGGCGGAGTAAAACTGGCCCAAAACTTAGATGAAGTTCAAAAGTACGCAGCAGAACTTTTAGGAAAAAGACTTGTAACTTTTCAAACTGGGCCAGAAGGCTTACCAGTAAGCAGAGTATATATAGAAGAAGCAACAAACATAGATAAAGAATACTATGTAGCCATTACGCTAGATAGAAGTAAATCAAAACTTATAATTATGGCATCTGCAGAAGGGGGTATGGAAATAGAAGAAGTTGCAGCTAAAAATCCTGAAGCTATAATTACACAGGTTATTGACCCATTTTTAGGGTTAAGACCATATCAGGCAAGAGAAATAGCTCTAAAACTTGGATTTCCCAAGAATCTGATAAACAAAGTAGCTTCCATTTTTGTGAAATTATATGAAATATATATGAAAGAAGATGCATCTATGGTAGAGATAAACCCTCTTGTTTTAACAAAAGAAGGTAATGTTGTTGTATTAGATGCGAAAGTAGATTTTGACGATAATGCACTGTTCAGACATCCAGATATAATGGAAATGGAAGACCCAACCCAGGAAAGTGAATTAGAAGTTGAAGCCAAAAAGTACAATTTAAATTACATAAAATTAGATGGAAACATCGCCTGTATGGTAAATGGTGCAGGACTTGCAATGGCTACCATGGACACTATCAAGCTTGCTGGTGGTGAACCTGCTAACTTCTTAGATGTTGGTGGTTCTGCGAACGCAGAGCAAATCGCAAACGCTTTCAAAATTATCCTCTCGGATCCTAACGTTAAATCTATCTTTATCAATATCTTCGGTGGTATTTTAAGATGTGATAGACTTGCTGAAGGTATAATTACAGCATCAAAAGAAGTAAAACCTCATGTTCCAATAGTTGTAAGGATGGAAGGAACAAACGTTGAACTTGGAAAGAAAATGCTTGAAGAAAGTGGCTTAAACCTTATCACTGCAGATACGATGTGGGAAGGTGCTGTAAAAGCTGTAGAAGCAGCTAAACAACAATCTTAAAAAAGATTAAGGAGGAATAAAATGAGTGTATTAGTAAATAAAGATACAAAAGTAATAGTACAGGGTATAACTGGAAGAGAAGGTTCTTTCCATGCAACCCAGTGTAAAGCTTATGGAACACAAGTAGTTGGAGGAGTAACTCCTGGAAAAGGTGGACAGGAAGTGGAAGGAATTCCTGTATTTGATTCTGTAAAAGAGGCAGTAGATAACACAGGTGCAGACTGTTCTTTAATATTTGTTCCACCACCATTTGCTGCTGATGCTATTTTAGAAGCAGTAGATGCTGGAATTAAAACTGTAGTTTGTATAACAGAAGGTATTCCTGTAAAT
>CAZEYS010000095.1:0-2406 GCA_964516095.1 uncultured Aquificales bacterium | reverse complement strand
TTTTAGTGCTGACAATATAGATATAGACTCTATTTTTGATATTGCTTATAAATTTAGTCAAGTCGGCGGAAAACTACTTATAATAGATGAGATACACAAATATAGAGGCTTTGAAAAAGATTTAAAGAAGATACATGATTTAACTGATTTGCAAGTGATATTTAGTGGTAGTAGCGCATTATTACAGCACCAATAAATACTCTGAAATTTAAGCTGCATACTTCACTGCCTCATGCTGAAAGAAGTTAGCAACCTTTTGAGGATTCTTTTGAAGTGATTCCATGTAGCTTTTTGTATTGCGCTTTAGATCCTTTTTATTGGTAGGAATTTGCTCTTTATTGGCACTGCGTTTATAGTCTTGGTTGAGATACTCATCAGGATTTAAATCTGGAGAATAAGCTGGTAAGTAAAAGAGTGCTATCTGTTCTTTATGTTCTTCCACCCACTCCTTGATTACTTTAGCATGATGTACTCTTAGATTATCTAGTATCATATAAACCTTTTTATTGCTAGAGTCGATTACTTTTTGGAGGAAATCGATAAATATATCTGTATTGATTGCTTCATCATAAAGAGCAAACATACTTTTACCTGTATTAGTGATTGCTGAGATCATATTGATTAAATTTCTTAGCAGGGTGTTCTAATACAGGCTTTTTGCCTACTTTGGCATACCCTTTGAGGGTATTGGGTAAAGAGACACAGCTTGTCTCATCTGCCCACCAGATTACAGCATTTTCTGCTTTGGCTTCTTTTTTAATCTTAGGATACTCCTCCTGAGTTTCGCATTATCTCAAAAAATCTAGAAATATAAAAATATAAACATCGTAAAATAGGGCTTTTTAGAGAGTTGAAGTGCTAAATTGGGGGTACTCATTAGCAATAAAATATGGTAAAATTGATGAATGTATATCAAACAACGCAAAAATAAAAGCGGAAGTATTAGTATCCAAATCATCAAAAAACTTCCAAAAGGGAAAACAAAACTTATAAAAACAATAGGGTGTGCCAAGAACAACATTGAGTTGCAACTACTTTTGCAACAAGCAAAAGAAGAAAAAGAAAGATTAGAACCAACTCTTTTTAGCATTGTTGATAAAACAAGAGAGTATCCATTTGAAACAATTGATATAGAAACACACCAACTCATCTATAATGGTGATAAACTGATATTTGAAAAACTTTTTGATGAGATGGGGTACCAGAGAGTTTTTAATGATATTGATGGACTAAAAAAGAAGAACCAAAAACAGTATTATTTTAAAGCACTTGTTATATCAAGAATACTCTACGCAGGAAGTAAACTCTACCTTATAGATTATTTTTCCCACTTTAAACAAACAACTATCCAAAAAGATACAATTTATCGATTTTTAGATACACTTTACCAAGATGAAATTAAAACAAAAATTGAAACATGTATATATAACCATACACTCTCAAAAATAGATCAAAAACTTTTCATAACCTTTTATGATGTAACAACACTTTACTTTGTCCTCACTTCGTTGCGGGGTTGTCGCTTTGCTCGGACGAGAGTGAGAGTGAGGATGATTTAAGACGTATAGGATTTTCTAAAGAGGGAAAACTTGCACGACCACAAATACAATTAGGACTTTTTACAACACTACAAGGATACCCCTTAAGCTTTGAAGTGTATGAAGGCAACAAATATGAGGGGCATACTCTTACAGATATACTTCAAAAATTTCAAACAAGATTTCAATTAAAAAATAAACCAACTGTTGTAGCAGATAGAGGGATGCTTACAAATGAAAATATAACCTATCTTGAAGAAAATGGCTATTGCTATATCCTTGCAGCACGTATTAAAAAGTCTATCAAATAATTTAAAAGAACAAATTGCAAATCTTGTTTTTATAGATGATAATACTATCCATACAATAGCACTTTCAAAAACAAAACGCCTTATCTTGACTTATTCTACAAAAAGAGCTAAAAAAGATAAAAAAGCAAGAGAAAAAGCGTTAGAAAAAATTGAAGCAAAATTCTCAAAGAAAAATATCACTAAAAGTGATTTAAAGCTCTCTTATTATGCAAAATATCTTGATATAGATGATAAATGCAACATTAAATATAAACTCAATCCAATAAAGGTACAATTGGATGAAAAGCTTGATGGTATTAAAGGATATATAACAAATGACACGACATTATCTCCAAACGAGATTATCACACACTATCAACACCAATATGCAGTAGAAAAAGCTTTTAGAATCTCTAAAACAGATCTAAAAATAAGACCTATATATCATAGGTTGCAAACAAGGATAAAAGCACATATCCTTATTTCATTTGTAGCTTATGCAGTTTACCTTGAATTTGAAGAGAGGTTAAAAAAAGCAAACATAACGATAAATAAAAAAATAATTCTTGAAGCAATTA
>CAZEYS010000094.1:0-2466 GCA_964516095.1 uncultured Aquificales bacterium | reverse complement strand
CAGATATAAAAACAGCAGAAGCAGCAAAAGTTATTGAAAATACTCAAAGAGATTTAAATATAGCCCTTATGAACGAGCTTTCTGTAATATTTAACAAAATGGGAATAGACACGAAAGCAGTATTAGAAGCAGCATCAACAAAATGGAACTTTTTAAGATTTGAACCAGGGCTTGTTGGGGGACACTGTCAATTAGGGGATGGAAAGATAACTGTAAAATACAAAGATAAGATTATAGATACAACACTTAGAGATTTTATTGAAAACCTAAAACTTAAAAAGAAGGTAAATTTTTATGAAACATATCTTTTATTCCCGGAAGAAAATATAGAGGTTTTAACTTTTAATCCATATAAAGAGGATTTTGAGTTTAAGCAAGCTAGAGTCTTTACTAAGAGAAAATATGATAAACTCATAAGTATAAGGTTGGCATCTGGTCAGGATTTGAAAGTTTCAGATAAACATCCATTCATAGTAAAAAATGGAGAAAGTTATGATGTAAAATTAGCAAATGAAATCCGTGTCGGAGACCAAATTCCATTAATTAGGAAATTACCTACAGTATATAAAGATGTAACCTTAAATGTAATTGATATTATCTCAAAAACCGAATTGATAGAAAAAGTTAGGGTAAAGCCTAAAGATAAAAACTGGAAAGATTTTAAATTATTTAATAAGTATATAAGCAAAAAATACCTTCACAAAAAGGTTTCTAATTACTTTTATTGGAATTATCTTCCTTTAAAAGATTATTTGCAAATTAGAGATCATTTTGTCCAACATTATAATGAGAAGGATCTAATTCTTCTTACAGGAAGAGGACCATCAGTATCAAGATGCCCAGCAGTTATTAATATAGATAAAGATTTTGCGAGATTTATAGGTTATTATCTGTCTGAAGGTTGTTTAACAGAGAGTTTAAAAGCAGCAGTGATAAGGATAACTATACATCCTGAGGAACAAGAGTTATTGGAAGATATTGTATCCATTTTAGATAAATTAAACCTTAAATACTCTATATATAAAGATAAAAACTTCCAGTCTTTAACTATTAAAATATCAAATCGTTTATTAAGCTCTGTGTTAAAAGAGTTAGGTGTAGGAAAAAACAGCTATGATGCTAAAATTCCAGATATTATCATGTATAATACAGATGAAATAAGAAAAGAGGCTTTAAAAGGATTATTTAGAGGAGATGGTGGCTTTTCTTACAGTAAAAGATTACCAAAAGTTTCTTACTATACTTCTTCAAAAACCCTCTATCATCAGGTAACGTTGCTTTTAATGAATTTTAATATCTTTCCCTATCACATGAAGAGAAAAGGACTAATGGAAATTTATTCAAAAAAAGATATAGAAAAGCTGCAAGATTTTTTCCTGGATATGAAGAAAAGAAAATTAAAATTAGCTGTAAACCAAAAATCCCATGGTCATATTAAAAATTATTACATTGATGGAAATATGTTTATAACGCAAGTAAAAGAAGTAAAGGAAGAAAAAAAGGAGAACTTTGTATATTCATTAGAAGTGCCAGAAACGAAAAATTATGTTACAACTGGTGGAGTCATTACACACAACTGTATCGGAGTAGATCCTTACTACTTAACGTTTAAAGCCCAAGCCATAGGGTATCACCCTGAAGTGATACTTGCAGGTAGAAGGATAAACGACTACATGGGTAAATTCGTAGCAGAAAATACAGTAAAAAAACTTATAAAAGCAGGAAAAGCAGTAAAAGGAAGTAAAGTTTTAATACTAGGTTTAACCTTTAAAGAAAACATATCAGATATAAGAAATACAAAAGTTATAGATGTGTACAATGAGCTAAAAGAGTACGGAATAGAAGTTTACATATATGACCCGTACGCGTATCCAGAAGAGGTAGAAAAAGAGTATGGAATTCAGTTAATAAAAAATATAGAAGAACACAAGCCTTATGATGCGATAGTGGTGGCAGTAAAACACAAACCATTTATAGAAGAATTAGACTTTAAAGAGTACAAGAGATTAATGAAAAAAGAAGACAAACCAGTTTTAATTGACATAAAAGGTATATATGATAAAACTAAAGCTGAAAAAGAAGGATTTTTATACTGGAGGTTGTAATGAAAAAATTTGCTTTAATAGGAGCTGCTGGATATATAGCACCTAGACATATGAAAGCAATAAAGGAAACAGGTAATATATTGGTTGCTGCATTAGACAAGTGTGATAGTGTTGGTATTATAGACCAGTATTTCCCAGAGGCAGATTTTTTTACAGAGTTTGAAAGGTTTGACAGGCATATAGACAAATTGAAAAGGTCAGGAAATAAAATAGATTATGTTTCGATATGCTCTCCTAACTACTTACATGATGCTCATATAAGGTTTACTTTAAGAAATGATACTGATGCTATATGTGAAAAACCTCTCGTCTTAAATCCTTGGAATTTAGACGCATTAGAAGAAATAGAAAGAGAAACTAG
>CAZEYS010000093.1:0-2496 GCA_964516095.1 uncultured Aquificales bacterium | reverse complement strand
GCCTTACATAAAGCAATTGAAAATATTAAGCCAGTTATGGAAGTAAGACCAAGAAGAGTTGGTGGTTCAACATATCAGGTTCCTATGGAAGTACCACCAAGAAGGCAAATATCTTTAGCTTTAAGATGGTTAGTAGAAGCTGCCAGAAGTAGAAGCGGAAAAGGAAACTACACAATGGTAGAAAAATTAGCTAATGAACTTTACGATGCTTACAATGAAAGAGGTGGAGCTGTTAAGAAGAAAGAAGATACACATAGAATGGCAGAAGCAAACAAAGCTTTTGCTCATTATAGATGGTAATTAAATATTTGGAGGAATAAATAAATGGCAAGGCAAGTGCCAATAGAAAAAATTAGAAATATAGGAATCGTTGCTCATATTGATGCTGGTAAAACAACTACTACAGAGAGAATACTGTTTTACACAGGTAAAACATATAAAATAGGAGAGGTTCATGATGGTGCTGCTACTATGGACTGGATGGAGCAAGAAAAAGAAAGAGGTATAACAATTACCTCTGCAACTACAGCGGCATATTGGAAAGGATATCAGTTAAACATAATTGATACACCAGGACACGTTGATTTTGGTGTTGAAGTCGTACGTTCAATGAAAGCGTTAGACGGTATAGTTTTTGTATTCTCTTCTGTTGAAGCTGTTCAACCTCAATCTGAAGCCAACTGGAGATGGGCTGACAAATTTGGAGTTCCAAGAATAGCTTTTGTCAATAAAATGGATAGAGTGGGAGCAGATTTCTTCAAAGTATATGAAGATATTATAGAAAAATTAGGTGCAAAACCTGTTCCAATACAAATCCCAATAGGAAAAGAAGATGATTTTAAAGGTGTTGTAGACCTATTTGAAATGAAGGCTTATATATGGGAAGGAGATGAATTAGGGGCAAAATACGAAATAACAGATGTCCCTGAAGACTTAAAACCATTAGCCGAAGAATGGAGAGAAAAATTAATAGAAGCCATTGTAGAAACTGATGAAGAATTAATGGAAAAATATCTTGAAGGTGAAGAAATATCAGTCGAAGAATTAAAAAAGGCTCTAAGAAAAGCTACTATAAATAGAGAATTAGTTCCAATGCTCTGTGGTTCAGCATTCAAAAATAAAGGGGTTCAACCTCTTTTAGATGCAGTTATAGACTTTCTACCATCTCCTAAAGATGTACCTCCAGTTAAAGGAGTAAATCCACAGACTGGAGAAGAAGAAGTAAGACATGCTGATGATAATGAGCCGTTCTGTGCACTTGCATTTAAAGTAATGGCCGACCCTTATGCTGGACAATTAACTTACTTTAGAGTTTATTCAGGGCATGTAAAAGCTGGGGATACAATTTTAATTGCAAACAAGAATAAAAAAGTTAGAGTTGGTAGAATTTTAAGAATGCACGCTAACCAGAGAGAAGAAATAACAGAAGTTTACGCTGGTGATATTGCAGCTGCAGTTGGTTTAGATACAACAACAGGAGACACACTTTCAGATCCAAACCATCCTATAATCCTCGAATCTATGGAGTTCCCTGAACCAGTTATAGCTATGGCTATTGAACCAAAAACAAAATCAGATCAGGAAAAATTATCACAAGTTTTAAATAAATTTATGAAAGAAGATCCAACATTTAAGGTTTCTGTTGATCCTGAAACAAATCAGACTCTCATACATGGAATGGGAGAACTTCACCTGGAAATCATGGTAGATAGAATGAAAAGAGAGTACAATCTCGAAGTTAACGTAGGAAAACCACAGGTTGCATATAAAGAAACTATCAAATCTAAAGCCACTGGTGAAGGTAAATTCATTAGACAGTCTGGTGGTAGAGGTCAATACGGTCACGCAGTTATAGAAATAGAACCTTTAGAAGGTAAAGAATACGAATTTGTAGATAAGATTGTAGGTGGAGTTATTCCTAAAGAGTACATACCTGCTGTTGACGCAGGAATACAGGAAGCTATGAAAAACGGAGTTGTTGCTGGTTATCCAATGATAGGAATAAAAGCTACCTTATTTGATGGATCATACCACGAAGTAGACTCTTCTGAAATTGCATTTAAAATAGCTGGTTCTATGGCATTTAGAGAAGCAGCTAAAAAAGCAAATCCAGTTTTACTTGAACCAATAATGTTAGTTGAAGTTGAAACTCCAGAAGAATACATGGGAGATGTAATGGGAGACCTCTCTAAAAGAAGAGGAAAGATATTAGGAACAGAGAAGAAAGGTCCTACAATTAGTATAAAAGCTGAAGTTCCTCTTGCAGAAATGTTTGGATATGCAACAGACTTAAGATCCCTAACTCAGGGTAGAGCAACATTTAGTATGGTATTCCAGAAATATGAAGAAGTTCCTAAGAATATAGCAGAAGAAATAGCAGGACAAAGAGCCAAAGCAGAAAGCTAATTAAATTAAAAAGGAGGTAAACAAAAGAGATGGCTAAAGAAAAATTTGTGAGAGAAAAAGAACACGTAAACGTAGGGACAATAGGACACG
>CAZEYS010000092.1:0-2511 GCA_964516095.1 uncultured Aquificales bacterium | reverse complement strand
GGTTTGAAAATTGAATGTATTATTCCAAGTGTGAGGTAACAATCTTTGATATCGTTTACTAAAATTCTTATTCCGTTTATATCATAAATATCACTTAATTTTATGTTTTTACGTATAGTTTTTTCGTATATGCTGTATAGATGTTTCGTTCTATATTGAAACTGCGCCTGTATATTGTGTTTTTCTAACTGTTTTTGTATTTCAGGAACTACCTTTTCTCTTAGATACTTTTCCTCTCTTTCTTTGGTTGTTGCAAGGTATGAAAGCACTTTTTTATACTCTTCAGGATAAAGATACTTGAAAGATATATCTTCAAGTTCTGCCTTTATTTTCCATAGTCCTAATCTTGCTGCCAGCGGAGCATATATTTCCAGTGTTTCTTTTGCCTTTTCTTTTTGTTTATTTTCAGGTAAGTACTGGAAGGTTCTTGCATTGTGTAGTCTGTCTGCTAATTTTACCAGTATTACTCTAATATCATTAGACATGGAAACGATCATCTTTCGGAAATTTTCAGCTTCCGCTTCTTCTTTGCTATTGAAATGGTATTTTCCTATCTTGGTTACACCATTGACTATATTTGCAACTGTTTCCCCAAATAGACCTTTTATTTCTTCTAAGGTAGTATCGGTATCTTCAACAACATCATGTAATAAAGCTGATATTATGGAAGTTTTATCTAACTTTAAATCTGCTAAAATTTTGGCTGCTTCAATTGGATGAATGTAGTAAGGTTCACCTGATTTTCTTGTTTGTCCTTCATGTTTATCTATTATGTAGAAGGCAGTTTTCTCTATCTGTTTTTGCTCTTCTTCAGGAAGGTAGCTAACTTTATCTAAAAGTTCTTTTACAACTTGTTTTTTATCTACAGTTTTCATAATACGAATAATATTAAGGCCTAATATGTAAAATTCAATACTTCAAAAATTTAGCCTTTTAAGTTCTTTAACTTTTCTATTACTTGAAGGATTTTTTCTTTTTTTTCTTTGAACTCCTGATACTGGGCTTTTTCTTTTTCCACAACTTCCTTTGGAGCTTTCCTTACAAAATTTTCGTTTGATAGTTTCTTTTCTGAAATGGAAATGGATTTTTCTATATCCTTTAGCAGTTTTTCCTGACGTTTAAGTTCTTTTTCAACATCTATTATGCTTGCAACATCAATATGGGCTTCAGCTATTTTGGATATTACTGTAACTAATTTTTCGGCGTTTTCGATTTTATCTGATATTATTAAATCCTGAGCCTTAATTAAATTGCCAATAGAGCTTTTTAGAGTTTCTAATACTTTTTTTATATTTTCATTTATAGGTTTCAGGTAGATATTAACTTTTTGGGATGGAGGTATTCCGAAATCTGCTCTTGCTGCCCTTATTGCAACAATAAGCTCTTTCAGAGCTTCAATAGTTTCCTCTTCTTCCTCAAAAACTAATTTTTCGTTAAACTCTGGATATTTGGCTGCTGCTAAAAAATTACCTGATTTTATAGGTATTTTCTGCCATATTTCTTCTGTTATAAATGGCATAACTGGATGTAGTATTTTCATTGATTTTTCTAAAACATAAGCAAGAACGGAAAGAGCTATTAGTTTATCCTTATCAGAGCCTTTATACACTCTTTCTTTAGTGAATTCTAAGTACCAGTCACAGTAATCATGCCAGAAAAAGTCATAGGCAATATTTGCATAATCGTTATATCTATAGGAATTTATAGCATCCTCTAATTTTTTAATAGTTTTTTGAAGTTTTGAAATTATCCATTTATCGTCATAGTTCAGTTCAAGTGAGGATATATTTGAAATTAGACTTATACCTGTGTTTTCAATGTTTTGAAGAACATACTTGGATGCATTCCATATTTTATTAGCAAAATGTTTATAGCCTTTTATTCTTTCTTCTGACAGTCTAATATCTCTACCCTGGGCTGCTAAAGCTGCCAGTGTAAATCTTAAAGAATCGGCACCATATTTTTCTATCATATCTAACGGGTCTATTATGTTACCTTTAGCTTTAGACATTTTTTCACCTTTTTCATCTCTAACAAGGGCATGTATATAAACATCTGAAAAAGGTTTCTCTTTCATAAAATGCATGCCCATCATTATCATACGGGCTACCCAGAAGAAGATTATGTCAAAACCTGTAACTAACAAAGAAGTTGGATAGTACTTTTCCAGTTCTGGTGTACTTTCTGGCCATCCCATAGTTCCAAAAGGCCATAGTGCAGAAGAAAACCACGTATCAAGAACATCGTCTTCTTGTTTTAAAACTCTGCTTTGACAGTTTTTACATTGAAGGTCTATAAAGTACTTTATTTCTTTTATATTGTCATCGATAATGCTAAACACACCGTTGGTTTCAGAAAATAGTATTCTTCCATTTTTACAATTACCGTAAGAATGGTCTATTAGCCATTTTTTTAAGGAATCCAGATTTTCCAGCACATTTTCTCTTTTAATAGAACCTAAAAGTAGTGTAAAAATATCTTTCAGTTCTTTTTTGTGTTTTTTGTAAGCAT
>CAZEYS010000091.1:0-2730 GCA_964516095.1 uncultured Aquificales bacterium | reverse complement strand
AGGAAGATAAAAATTAAGTTATTACTATGGATGCTATGAATAACGATAGATTTCCATATCCAAGAGGGTCAGAATGGAGAAAGTGGGATCTGCAATTAGAGCCAACAAAGCAAGGATGGTTTCAAGATTTGAGGAGCAATAGAAACAGAATAGAAATGGCCACTAGAGCTTTTTTGCAAAAAGCGATTGATAAAGACCTAAAAGTTATAGCAATAACTGATCATAATACCGGTATAGCAATAGATGAGGCTTTAAAGGTTGTCCAAGATTTAAATTTAGACATTGTAGTTTTACCTGGAATAGAAATAGATATGCCAGAAGGATGGCATATTATAGTTATTTTTAATCCTGCTTACAAGGAAAAAACGGGAAGTAGAAACTGGGAAGAAGCAATAAATTCCTTTTTACGTAATGTTATAGGTATTAGTGGACAAGTTTTCAATGGAACTATTCCCGCCCAAGGAACAATTACTACTAAAGATTTAATAAGGAGAGTATGGACAGAAGATATAGGAGTAGTTATTTTTCCCCACTGTAATCGAGGAAAAGGATTTTTTCTTAGAGGGTCCACTAATTCTCGAAGGGAGGTCTTAGAAGAAGTAATTAAAAACAACTACGGTATAATTTTTGACATTAAAAATGGGATGCAGGAAGAAATAAAACAAAAAATAGGAAATATTTTTAATGATCAAAACTGGCAACTGACCTTTCCTGTAATATCTACCTCCGATGCTCATGACGCGAATCAGGTTGGTGATAGCTTTACGTGGATAAAAGCAGACCCAACTTTTGAAGGATTAAAACAAATAGTTTACGAACCTGAAGAAAGGATAAGGATCCAAAAAGAAAATCCAGAATTCGATTTTAATAAACCAACTTTTAATGGCATAGTTATCGACAAGCCTATAAAGGTATTTGAGGGAGGAAAAGTCGAATTCAAGAGACTAGACTTACCTTTAAATAAGAATTTAGTTACTATAATCGGAGGGAGGGGGACTGGTAAAAGTTTATTAATAAACTATTTGGCGCATACATTTAATAAAGAGATATTAGCATATAAAAACAAAAAGGGGCCTTTTGAATTAACTCATTCACAGCATTTTAAAGTAATATGGTCCAAAAACAACCATCCTCAACCAGATACTTTAGAGTTTAATGCTAGGGATAAAGGTAATTTAGATTTTATTTTTATAGAACAAGGAAAACTTAAGAACATTTCTGATTATAGAATACTGGCTGAAGAAATAAAAAAGTTACTAGGAATTGAGAATTTGCAATTTCCTGAGAAGCTGGATAAGGAAATAACAGATCTTTTAGAGAATATAAAAAAATTAAAAGAATGGTTCGAGTACGAAAACGAGAAGAGGGAAAAAATTAATAGTAGAGATTTCAATGAACGCAAGAAAAAACGCGCCCAAAATCTTTTAAAAGCCATTACAACGAAGGAAAATAAAAAAAAGCTAGAACTTTATACCTCAAATATCAAACTTATATCTCAATGTACTATCCTTATTTCTTCTCTTAATGATCTAAAAGACCAGTTGCTTAGTTGTCAACAAGATTTAAAAGACAAGATAGAGGACATCAATTCAAAGATACCAGATGAATTAAAAAAATATGAGATTCCCATCATTGGTTTTGAACAATGGATTAATAAAATCAAAGAAGTCAAGGAGGCTTTAAAAAAAGTTTTAGAAAAGAAGAAAAAAGAGAATACCACAATAAAAGAAGAGTTTGAAAAGTTAGGATACAAAGGCGATTTGGAAACTCTCTTAAGAAATGCCGCTGTGTATCAGAAAGATATCCAAGAGGCCGAAGAAAAATTAAAGCAAATAGAAAATAAAGAAAGACTTCTTAAAGAAAAGCTTAACGAGAGAAGAAATCTGGGGGACAGGTTAAGAAAAGAGTATGAGAGACAAGTAAAAGAAATAGAAAAAGCTTGGGATAATTTGTTTGCCAGAATGCCGCTTTATCAAAGAAAGATTATTAAGAAGCTGCTTCAAAAAAGAGAAATAGAAATAGAAGGAAGAATAGTTTTTGACTATGAGAAGTTTGATGAAAAACTAAAAGAATATTTAGATCTTAGGGTATATAAAAACCCTGCGCAACAAATAGGAATTAAAACCGTAGGTGATTACTGGAAGTTTATTAAAACAAAACTCCAAAACTATATAGAAGGAAATTATGCCTCCCATACAAAAAAACCATTAGATTTGTTATTTTTCGACCTAAAGGAGCGAAGAGAATACCTTTACGTAGTGCCCGAAATAAAATTTATGGGAAAAACACTAGATCAGTTATCTGTGGGGCAAAGGGGAACTTTATATCTACTCTTCCAGCTGGCAACCAACACTTTTTCCTCTCCACTAATATTTGACCAACCAGAAGATGATTTGGATAACGAGTTTATTACTAAAGAGTTAGTGGACATCTTTAGAGAAATAAAAAAATATAGACAAATTATAATAGTCACCCATAATGCAAATCTTGTAGTAACAACAGACGCAGAACAGATAATTGTAGCAGTAAACGAAAACGAAAAATTATCTTATTACTCAGGGTCATTAGAAAATCCGGTTATAAATGAATCCGTTTGTAAAATCCTTGAAGGTGGTAAAGAGGCATTTGAAAAGAGAAGAAATAAGTATCAATTTTAAAATTAATCAACCATGAACATCAACGAAGCAACCACAACTGACCTAAAAGTAATAGAAGAGCTAAAAAGACTCG
>CAZEYS010000090.1:0-2759 GCA_964516095.1 uncultured Aquificales bacterium | reverse complement strand
TAAAATCCTAGCTATTGTTTTCTTTGTTTCTTTAATCTCTGATGGTTTTTCTAATCCACCGATACTGTTTTTAAATCTAAGATGCATAAGTTTTTTCTTCAGTTCTACTAATTTTTCCTGTAATTCTTCATTTGAAAGTTTTCTTAATTCTTTTGCCTTCATCTTTACACCCCTTCTGCTTTTACAAGTCTTACTTTAACTGGTAATTTATGACCAGCCTTTCTAAAGGCTTCAGCTGCAACTTCCTCGGGAACCCCAGCAAGTTCAAAGAGAATATGTCCAGGTTTTACAATAGCTTCAAAGTGATCCAAATCACCTTTTCCTTTACCCATTCTTGTTTCAGCAGGTTTTCTTGTTACTGGTTTATGAGGGAAAGCTCTAATCCAAACTTTAGCTCCTTTTTTTGCCTCTCTAACAATTGCAATACGAGCAGCTTCTATCTGTCTCTGTGTAAGCCTTCCAGGTTCCAAAGATTGAAGTCCATATTCACCAAAAGCAACTCTATTCCTTCTGGTAGCTTTCCCTTTTGTTCTTCCTTTTTGTGGTTTTCTCCACTTTATTTTACGTGGTTGTAAAAGAGACATATCTTATTCCTCCTATTTTCTTACTTAAGTATGTAATTCTTCTTCTATTTTATTTAAAACTTCTTCTTTTTGAGCTTCTAACTTATCACCTTTGTAAATCCAAACTTTAACACCTAATATTCCATATTTAGTAGAAGCACGTGCATAACCATAGTCAATTATTGCTCTTAAAGTTTGCAGAGGCATTCGACCTTCTAAAATCCACTCTTTTCTTGCAAGGTCAACACCACCAATACGGCCACCTACCTGTGTTTTTATTCCTTTTGCTCCAGCTCTCATAGCATTGTCTATAGCCCTTTTCATAGCTCTTCTATGAGAAACCCTTCTCTCTAGTTGTAGTGCTATATCTTCTGCAACGAGTTGTGCATCAAGTTCAGGAACCTTAACTTCATCAACATTAACAGTTATGTCTTTAGCGTTAGTAATAAGCTGTAAAACCTTATTCAATTCTTCAACTTCAGCACCTTTTCTTCCTATTACGATACCAGGTTTAGAAGCAAGTATTTTAACTCTAAGCTTGTCTCCTAATCTTTCTATTAAAACTTTAGATATACCTGCAGCTTTGTACTTTTCTTTTATAAAATTTCTAATTTTTATATCTTCGTGGAGAGTTTTTGCGTAATTCTTTTTATCAGCAAACCACTTTGCCTGCCAGTCTGAACTTATTCCTAATCTAAAACCTATTGGGTTTACTTTCTGTCCCACTTTTATCCTCCTTTTACTGCTTTTCAGCCAATTTTATTGTTATATGAGAGTATCTTCTTCTTATCATGGTTGCTCTACCATATGCTCTTGGCATATATCTTTTCAACATAGGACCATCATCGGCTTTTATTTCTTTGATATACAAGTTATCGATATCCATTCCTTTGTTTTCTGCATTTGCTATAGCACTTTTTAATACATTTTCAACAATTCTTGCAGCTCTTTTGTTTAAGCCCTGAAGTATAGCAAGGGCTGTCGCAACATCTTTACCTCTAATCAGGTTTATCACCTGCCTTGCTTTTGTTGGTGATGTTCTTGCATATTTTAAAACTGCCTTTGCTTCATTTGCTGTTGTAGCCATTTAACTTCACCTCTTATTTTTTCTTAACTGCTTTAGCAGATTTATCTGGATGGCCTCTAAAAGTTCTTGTTAAGGAGAACTCCCCAAGTTTGTGTCCTACCATCTCAGGTTGTATGTAAACAGGTATAAATTTCATTCCATTGTAAACAGCTATTGTATGCCCTACCATTTCTTCAGTTATTGTACAGGCTCTATCCCATACTTTTATAACTTTTCTTTCTCCAGTTTCATTCATTTTTCTTATTTTTTTAAGTATTTTTTCATTTACATATGGATTTTTATTTCTTTCGTTCCATTTACCTTTGTATCCCATTACTTTTTACCTCTGCGTTTTATTATGAATTTGTCAGAGTATTTAGCACCTCTTCTTGTTTTATAACCTTTAGTTGGTAATCCCCAAGGAGAAACTGGATGTTTTCCAAATGTTTTTCCTTCACCACCACCGTGTGGGTGGTCTACTGGGTTCATAGCTGTACCTCTTACTGTAGGTCTAATACCGAGCCATCTCTTTCTTCCTGCTTTACCAAGCTTGACAAGTTCATGTTCAGCAAGACCTACAGCTCCTATTGTAGCCATACATTTTTTGTGTATTAGTCTAATTTCGTTTGATGGTAGTCTTACCTGTACATAATCTCCTTGTCTACCTAATATTTGAGCTGACATACCAGCGGCTCTTGCTAGCTGTCCACCTTTTCCAGGAGTAAGTTCTATGTTATGAATAAATGTACCAACAGGTATATTCTCTAAAGGTAAAGCATTACCAACCTTGATTTCAGCATCTGGACCTGCCATTACCGTATCCCCAACTTTTAAACCTTCAGGCCAGATTATGTATCTTTTTTCTCCATCTGCATAGTGAAGTAAGGCGATTCTTGCACTTCTATTTGGGTCGTATTCTATTGCCGCAACTTTTGCAGGCACACCCCATTTATCTCTTTTAAAATCTATAATTCTGTATCTTCTTTTATGACCACCACCTCTATGTCTTACAGTTATTCTTCCTTGGTTGTTTCTTCCAGCTTTTTTCTTTAATGGTGCAAGTAATGATTTTTCTGGTTCTGTTTTTGTGATTTCAGCAAAATCATATAAAATTGCATGTCTTGTCCCAT
>CAZEYS010000089.1:0-2873 GCA_964516095.1 uncultured Aquificales bacterium | reverse complement strand
CATATACAGGATTTGCACCAGAAGCTATAGCTTTAAGACCTTCAGTGAATATAGCTTGAGTTAATATTGTTGCTGTAGTTGTTCCATCTCCAGCAACGTCAGCAGTTTTAGATGCGACTTCCTTTACTAACTGAGCTGCCATATTTTCATATGGGTCTTTTAACTCTATTTCTTTTGCAACAGATACACCATCTTTAGTTACGTTTGGTGAACCCCATTTTTTCTCTAATAAAACTTCTCTACCTCTTGGTCCAAGAGTTACTTTTACTGCATTAGCAAGTTTATCAACACCAGCTTTAAGCTTAGCTCTTGCCTCATCTCCATAGATAATAGCTTTTGCACCCATCTATTCTACCTCCTTTATTTTTTTATTTTTATTACTCAATAATTGCTAAGATATCGTCTTCTCTGAGAACTATTAGTTCTTCTCCATCTACAACAAACTCGTTTCCAGCATATTTGCTGTAAACAACTTTATCTCCAACTTTTACTTTTAATGGAGTTACCTGACCATTTTCTAATAATCTTCCCTCTCCCACAGCAACAACTTCACCTTCAGAAGGTTTCTCTTTTGCAGTGTCAGGAATTATAATTCCTGATGGAGTTCTTTCTTCTTTTTCCTCTATTGGTCTTATCACAACCCTATCGTAGAGCGGTCTTAATTTAGCCATCTCCAAACTACCTCCTTTTTTTAATTTTTTATTTTATGGAACTTTTGAACTTTTTAACTTATCTTTACTTATATAAATAATATATACCTTTAAGCAAAAAAATGCAATAGTTTTACATAAAAAATATTAGTATATTATTATCAGATAGTATCACAAAAGCAAAAATTTGTGTAGTGTTTTATAATTTTCCTTAGTTAAAATCTTTTAGAGGGTTGTAAAGTGGAACATGAAGGTATTGTCATATTAGATTTTGGTTCTCAGTATACGCAGCTAATAGCTAGAAGAATTAGAGAAATAAACGTTTACAGCGAAATCCTTCCATTCAACGCACCTCTTGAAGAGATAAAAAAACATAATCCAAAAGGCATAATATTTTCAGGAGGACCTGCATCGGTATACGAAAAAGATGCTCCACGACCAGATGAAAGGGTATTTGATTTAGGACTTCCGATACTTGGAATATGTTATGGTCTTCAGCTTATCACTGATTATTTTGGAGGAAAAGTAATAAAAGCTGAAAAACATGAATACGGAAAAGCTGAACTGGAAATTTTAGATAGAACAGATTTATTTAAAGACTTTCCTGAATATATACATGTTTGGATGAGCCACGGGGACAGGGTTTTAGAACTACCGAAAGGTTTCGAGCCAATAGCAAGGACATTTAACTCTCCTTTTGCAGCTGTCAGAAATAAAGATAAAAAGATATGGGGTGTTCAGTTCCATCCTGAAGTATCACATACATATATGGGTAAAGAGTTACTTAAAAATTTTGCTGTTGAGATATGTAAAGCTCCACAAAATTGGACTATGGGAAATTTCTTGATGGAAAAGCAACTGGAAATAAAAAAAGAAGTAGGAGATAAAAAAGCTATTTGTGCCTTATCTGGTGGTGTCGATTCTTCAGTTGCAGCAGTTTTAGTTCATAATGCTATAGGAGATAACCTGACTTGTATTTTTGTAGATAATGGTCTTTTAAGGAAAGGAGAAAGAGAACAAGTAGAAAAAGTTTTCCGAGAAAACTTTAAGATACCATTAATAGTTGTTGACGCTAAAGACAGATTTCTTCAGGCTCTAAAAGGTGTAACTGATCCTGAACAAAAAAGGAAAATTATAGGAAATCTTTTTATCGAAATCTTTGAAGAAGAAGCTAAGAAATTACCTGACGTTGAATATCTTGTTCAAGGAACTCTCTATCCAGATGTAATTGAAAGTGTTTCAGTAAAGGGACCATCGGCTGTTATAAAAACCCACCATAATGTTGGTGGACTACCTGAAAAGATGAACCTTAAGTTAATAGAGCCTCTTAGAGAGTTATTTAAAGATGAAGTAAGAGAGTTAGGTAAAGAACTTGGCCTACCTGATGAGATTATATATAGACAGCCTTTCCCTGGACCAGGCCTTGCTATTCGTATTATTGGCGAAGTAAACGAAAAAGATCTTGATATTTTAAGAGAAGCAGATGCTATAGTTTTAGAAGAGATAAAAAATGCAGGTCTTTACAAACAGTTGTGGCAGTCTTTTGCAGTTCTTCTTCCCATCCAAACAGTAGGTGTAATGGGTGATTATAGAACTTATGAAAAAGTAATAGCTATCAGGGCTGTAGAATCCGTTGATGGAATGACTGCAGACTGGGCAAGACTACCTTATGATTTGTTAGATAGAATAATGAGGCGTATAATAAATGAAGTTCAAGGTGTTAACAGAGTAGTATATGATATAACTTCAAAACCACCAGGAACGATAGAATGGGAATAAAAGGAGATAAAAAATGGAAAAATTTACATACGGAAGCTTAAGATTTGTAAAACCTATAATTGAAAAACTAATTGATATTTACTATTTAATTGAAGAGGATGGAAAAACCGTTTTAAAACATAAATATCATTTATTAACCTATGAAGAATTAGACACTCCCAAAGAAAAATTCCTAGAAGATATTAAAAAGAAAAACCCAAAACTTATTGTAGTAGATGAAAATCAATATATAAATTTCGGTGATGAAGAAATAGAAAAACACATTGAAACAACCGTTTATTACGATAAAGAATGGCTAAATAAGCATCAGCCCGATTACAATAATTTTGAAAACTGGATTATAGAATTTGTAGATGAACTAATATTCTCTAAATACTCACGTAGATAATTAAATGGTCGGTGGAGGATTCGAACCTCCGACCTCCTGCGTGTCGGGCAGGCGCT
>CAZEYS010000088.1:0-2913 GCA_964516095.1 uncultured Aquificales bacterium | reverse complement strand
GCTTAATATTTTCAATTGCTTTATGTAAGGCTTCTAATGGTTTTTCTCCTGTTTTTTCAGCTAAAATTTCCATTGCAGTATAAACTATTTTTTCTGCTTTTGATTTTTTTCCATCTTTCATAACTTTGTTTATTAGTTTATGCACTAAAACATCCTGATAAACTGGGTCAGGCATTATTTCTCTTGGTTTTACTGGACCTTTTCTTGGCATTTTTTACCTCTCCTTAATTATTTCTTAGCATCTTTAGGTTTTTTAGTTCCATATTTAGAACGTGATTGTCTTCTGTTTTGTACACCTGCTGCATCAAGAGCACCACGGATTATTTTGTATCTAACACCAGGTAAATCTTTAACCCTTCCTCCTCTAACTAATACAATTGAGTGTTCCTGCAAGTTATGTCCTTCTCCTGGTATGTAACAGGTAACTTCATATCCGTTAGATAATCTAACCCTTGCAACTTTTCTCAGTGCAGAGTTTGGTTTTTTTGGGGTAGTCGTGTATACTCTTACACAAACACCTCTTTTTTGAGGATTTCCTTCAAGTGCAGGAGCTTTCGATTTTTTCTTAACTTTTTGTCTTCCTTTTCTAACTAACTGATTTATTGTTGGCACAATAAAATCCTCCTCTAAATTCTCATACTTTTATTAAAAATTACTAAAGACAATCAAACATTATAATATAAAGTAAGGTTGACGTCAACCTAAAATAACTATACCTATTAGTAAGTTACGATATTTCTAATCCCTAATCTATATAAAATTATATCAACAAAACAAAAATGAAATGGGGAGATTATCTCCCCTGTTATTACTCATTTTTTATTTTTTCAAGCTCTTCTTTTAAAACTGCGTCTACCTTTGTGTAGTCTCTAATTCCTGTTCCTGCAGGGACTATATTACCAATGATAACGTTTTCCTTTAGTCCTTCCAGTCTGTCTTCTTTGCCTTCTACAGCTGCATCTGCAAGAACTCTTGTTGTTTCCTGGAATGATGCTGCAGATATCCAACTTCTTGTAGATAGTGAAGCTTTTGTAATTCCAACTAATACAGGCTCTACTTTTGGAGGCTTACCTCCTTCTTCTTGAATTCTTTTAATTTCTTCATCAAGTTCTACTTTGTCAACTATTTCATTTAGAAGGAATTTACTGTCTCCTGGATCTACCACTTTAACTTTTCTAAGAATTTGTCTAATTATTGTTTCAAAGTGTTTATCATTAATATCAACTCCTTGCAGTCTGTAAACCATTTGAACTTCTTTTACAAGGAACTTCGCAAGTTCTTCAGGGCCATTTATTTTGAGAATATCGTGTGGATTTGGTGTTCCATCTGTTAAAGGATCTCCTGCTTTAACTTCTTCACCATCTTTAACTATTATAAATTTACCTTTTGGAATAGTGTACTCTTTTTGTAGTCCAGTTTCTCTATTAAAGACAATAATCTTAGTTCCTGTTGATTTGAGTCTTACTATACCTTCAAATTCAGCTACGATTTTTCCGTCATCGGTGATTTTTTGTCCTTGTTTTACATGTTGACCGTTTTTAACTATAACAAGTGAACCTTCAGGTATTTTATATGTGACTGACTTTCCTTCAATAGGATTGTAAAGTATAACTTCATCTGCATCTTCGAATAGTTTTACAATTCCATCTATTTCTGATACAAATGCTTTATTTTTAGGTTCACGGGCTTCTAATAGCTCTTCTACTCTTGGTAGACCTCCAACAATATCTCTAACTTTAGCTCTTTCTCTTGGTATTTTTGCAATTGCATCACCTGCTTGAACTGTAAATGTTTCATCTACTTGCAAGTAGTTGTGGTAAACATCAGATTTTTCATCTTCAGAGCAGGCAAGACATTTTATCCATTGTGTTTTTAGTTTATCTCTTGGTATTAAAAGCAGCGTATTTACAGGTAAGTCGTAAGAGTATTCTTTTCCATCTTCACCATGTATTACTATTCTTGGTGTATGAAGTATTGCATCTTTTGGTCTCATAAAGTTTATTTCTAAGTTTGTTTTTCCTGTTATTGCATCTCTTTCTTCTCTAACAGTTACGTCTAGTATCACGTCTCTTAGCTCTACTTTACCTGATTTTTCTGCAATAATTGGTACAGAGAAAGGATCCCATTCAACCAGAACATCTCCAGGTTTAACCTTTTGTCCATCTTTTACTTTTAACTCAGCACCATAAGGAGCGTGATATCTTTCTAAGATTTTTCCTTCATCATCAACTATTTTTATAGCACCATCTCTATTAATAATTAATGTTTTTCCTTCTCTGTTTGTAACTGTTTTTACGTTTAACAATTTAACTGTACCTTCATGCTGTGCTACATGTTTTGTTTGTGCTTTTTTAGCAGTTGCAGCACCACCGATGTGGAAAGTTCTCATTGTAAGCTGTGTTCCAGGTTCTCCAATAGACTGGGCAGCAATAATTCCTACAGCTTCACCAATGTCAACTAATTTTTTCTGAGATAAATCTCTACCATAACATTTAGCACATACTCCTCTCTTCATTTCACAGGTTAACACAGATCTTATTTTGACTTCTTCGATACCTGCATTTTCTATTTCTTTGGCTTTTTCTTCAGTTATCTCTTCATTAGCTTTTACTATGACTTCTCCTGTATAAGGATCTACGATGTCTTCTAAAGCATATCTTCCTACTATTCTATCTTTTAGTGGAACGATTATTTCTCCACCTTCTACAATTGCTGATACAGTAATTCCTTTAAGGGTTCCACAATCTTCGTCAGTAATAACTACATCCTGAGCTACATCTACTAATCTTCTGGTTAAGTATCCTGCTACTGCTGTTTTTAAAGCTGTATCTGCAAGACCTTTTCTTGCTCCGTGGGTAGAAATAAAGTATTCAATAACTGTTAGTCCTTCTCTAAAGTATGAACGAATAGGAG
>CAZEYS010000087.1:0-2976 GCA_964516095.1 uncultured Aquificales bacterium | reverse complement strand
AATAAACATAATATTCTACTGGAGATTAAAATGCAAGAGAATTTTTTTGTTAAATCTCATGGGCTTGGGAATGATTATATAGTGCTTGATAGGGATAATTTATCTTTTTCTTTAAATGAAAAAGCTATAAAAACTATATGTGATGTTCATTATGGAATTGGTAGTGATGGAATTTTATTAAAAGTTCCGTCTAAGGTTGCTGATTTTGGTCTTGAAATCTATAATCCGGATGGTTCTCAAGCAGAAAAAAGTGGCAATGGTCTTAGAATTTTTTGTAAATTTTTGTATGATTATGGTTTTGCAAAGTCAAAAGAGTTTACAGTTGAAACAAAAGGTGGGGTTGTAAAAGCAAGAATAGAAAAAGAAACAAACGGAAGGGCAAGAATAATAACCATTGACATGGGAAGAGCAACATTTAAATGCAGTCAAATTCCTGTAAATATAGATAGGGAAGAGTGCATAGATTACCCAGTTAAAATTTTAGACAGAGAATTTAAAATAAACTGTGTTTCAGTTGGAAATCCTCACTGCGTTATAGTAGTTGATGAATTAAATGAAGAGGATGTAAAAAAATATGGACCTATCCTGGAAAATTTAAATATATTCCCTAATAGAACAAATGTGCAATTTGTAAAGCCTATTGATAAAAATAATGTAGAGATAAGAATATGGGAAAGAGGCGCTGGATATACACTTGCATCTGGAAGTTCATCATCTGCAGTGGCAAGTGTAATGGTAAAAAAGGGTTTAACAGATAAAGATGTTAATGTGATTATGCCAGGTGGTGTTCTTAAAATAAAAGTTGATGAGGACTTTAATATAAAAATGACCGGGGAAGTGCAGGAAATATGTAGTGGAGTTTTAAGTGAAGAATTAATTGAATCTTTGATAGAATAATATTTAAAAGTTTAAAGTTAAAAGAGGTAAACATGTCAGATTTTGATGTTGTAATAGGACTTGAAACTCATGTGCAGATGTCAACTAAAACAAAGTGTTTTTGCTCGTGTCCAACAAGTTTTGGAGATGAACCAAATACAAATGTCTGTCCTGTTTGTTTGGCCTTACCTGGGAGCTTACCAGTTTTAAATGAAAAGGCTTTAGAGTATGCTGTGAAAGCTTCTCTGGCATTAAACTGTAAAGTACATGAACTTTCTGTATTTGCACGTAAACATTATTTTTATCCAGATCTTCCAAAAGGTTATCAAATATCTCAATATGATAAACCACTGGCAACAGACGGCTATATAGATATAAAAGTAGATGGCAAAACTGAAAGAGTCAGAATACACAGACTGCACATGGAAGAAGATGCAGGTAAAACCATTCATGAAGGTGCATATTCGTATGTAGATTTGAATAGAGCAGGTACTCCTCTGATGGAAATAGTCACAGAGCCTGATATTACATCTGCAGTTGGTGCAAGGCTTTATTTAGAAAAACTCAGAAATATAATGAGATATATTGGCGTATCCAATGCTGATATGGAAAAAGGTCAGTTAAGATGTGATGTTAATATATCTTTAAAGCCTAAAGGTAGTGAAAAACTGGGAACTAAAGTAGAGATTAAAAACCTAAACTCATTTAGATTTGTTCAAAAGGCTATAGAGTATGAGATAGAAAGACAAGCTAAAATTCTAAAAAAAGGTGGTGAAATCATTCAAGAAACAAGACTTTTTGACCCATCAACTGGTAAAACATACACAATGAGGACAAAAGAAGAAGCTCATGATTATAGATATTTCCCTGACCCAGATTTAATTCCAGTGAAGTTAACTAAAGAGTATATTGAGAAAATAAAAGCAAGCCTGCCAGAACTACCAGATGAAAAAGAAAAAAGATACATAGAAGAATATAAATTGACCGAATACGATGCTGGGGTGTTAGTTGCAGATAAAGACAGAGCTGTATTTTTCGAAAAAGCTGTAGAAAGCTATCCTAAAAATCCAAAAGCAGTTGCTAACTGGGTAATAAATGAGCTTTTAGGTAGATTAAACGAAGCAGGTATAGGCATAAATGAAAGCCCTATTAAACCAGAATACATAGGACAACTTGTATCTTTAATTGAACAAGGAGTAATATCAACAAAAATAGCAAAGGAAGTTTTTGAAGAAGCTTTCAAAACAGGGAAAGAGCCAAAACAGATAGTTGAAGAGAAAGGATTAAAGCAGGTTTCAGATGAAGGTCAGATAAGACAGATTGTAGAAGAAGTTATTAAAAACCACCCTGCAGAGGTTGAAAAATATAAAGCAGGAAATCAAAAACTAATCGGATTTTTTGTTGGTCAGGTTATGAAGGCTACAAAAGGAAAAGCCAATCCTAAGCTGGTAAACAAAATATTAAGTGAGCTTTTAAATTCATAGATGATGGAAAAGGTTTTACCATTTGAAGAATTCAGAGATAGATACGAGAGATGGTTTACAGAAAATAAGTTTGCTTACTGGAGCGAACTGGAAGCTGTTTCCTCGCTCCTTCCTTCTGGAAATGGTTTGGAAGTAGGTGTTGGGACAGGGAGATTTGCAAAGCCTTTAGGCGTAGAATACGGGATAGACCCATCACGAAAAATGCTTGAAATAGCCAGAAATTTAGGAATTAGAGTAGTTCAAGCTGTTGGGGAAAATATACCTTTTAAGTCATCTATTTTTGACTACTGTCTTATGGTAACAACTATATGTTTTCTGAATGATATAAATAAAACGCTTCAGGAAGTTAGTAGAGTTTTGAAAAATAATGGCAGTGTCATTATTGGATTTATTAACAAAAACTCTGAATTAGGAAGATACTATCAGCAAAACAAAGATAAGTCCCCTTTTTATAGGGTAGCAAACTTTTTATCAGTAGACGAAGTTATTAGATTTTTGGAAAACAACGGTTTTGGTAACTTTAGCTTTAAACAAACTATCTTTAAGCCTTACTGGGAAATGAAAGCTGTCGATAAAGTTAAAGATGGATATGGAGAAGGCTCTTTTGTAGTTGTGA
>CAZEYS010000086.1:0-3231 GCA_964516095.1 uncultured Aquificales bacterium | reverse complement strand
AAGTTAAAGATTTCTCACTGGAGCAAAACAAGATAACAGTATATTTTGAAGAAAAGCAACCAAAGTTTGCACCAGGTCAGATATTAGCCTTATATGAAAGTGATACGTTACTGGGAGGAGGAATTATTATTTAGTTTCTTTCTGAAACTCTTTTAGTTTTTCCTCACACGAACCCAATCTCTTACTTAAATCTTCAAGTTTCTCAAGCATAACACTGAGATTATCATCAAACCTTTTTTGCCTTTCAAGATAGCTGAGGTAAACCTCCAGTGCCTCAGAAATAATCTGCGTTTCCTTCTTGTTAGTAAGTTTTTTCAGTTTCTCTAAAGTTGAGATTGTGTTCTCAGTAAACATGTAAGTCTTTTTTTTCCCCATAACAAATCCTTTAAAGCTTATGCTACATAATACGTTTTATTTGAGAAAAAAACAATAGTTTTATGCATATACATACTAAATATCTTTTTTATAGAAATACTTAGAACATTGCTTGTTATTTTCTGTATTTTTACGTATATTTAAATGAAACGATATAGGAAATCTTCAAGGGGAGAGTGAATTGAAAATACCTGTTGAACTAAAAAATGAAATAACAAAAAAACTTTCAAAAATTCTTGATTTTTTTGATTATTCCCAGAAAGATAGGAACAATTTAAGGGAAATTTTAGACAGAATAAATCAGATTCCACTTGAAATCTTTGCAGATTTTTATAATCACCTTTTGAGTTTTGATGAAATTAAAAATATACTAAAAAATGCAGATATTAAAGAACTGAAATTAAAACAAAAAGACTATTTTGAGAATGTATTAAAGGCAAATATAAACGATGAGTATATAAGAGAAAGGTTAAAGCTTGGTGTTGTTCATTATAATAAAAATGTAAAGTTAGAGTACTATATTGGTGCATACTCAAAGTACATATCCCTCCTTATAGAATACCTATCCAGCCTTGAAAGAGATGAGAAACTAAAAGAAAAAATAATCTCTCTTATAAAGGCGTTTCTTTTTGATATGTACATTGTTATACAATCGTACTCTTACATAAATAATCAAAATTATAAGAAGCTTTCTGAAGATTACAAAAACCTATTTAACAGTATAAATGATGGTATTGTTGTAATAGATGTAGATTCCTTTCAGATTAAAGAAGTAAATGAGAAAATAGAAAATTGGTTAGGTTATAAAAGAGAAACACTAATTGGGAAAGATATATCCTTAATTTTTTTAGAAGAAAGGAAAATAAAAAATATATTAAAAGAAAGATTTGAGAAATTTCCTGTCCTTTATATGAAAGGAAAAAGAGGAGAAGTTGTACCTGTAGAACTTTCCTTAAGTTTTTCATTAAAAGATGGAAAGCTTTATGCATTTGCTATTGTTAGAAACATAAAATACAGAATTGAAATGGAAAGAAAAATTGAGCAGAGTTCAAGACTGTACAAAGTTCTTTCAATTGTTAACCAGACTGTTACAAAGATAAAAGATGAAAAAAGAGTATTTGATAAAATTGTTAAAGCCCTTGTGGATACAGGTAAATTTAACTCAGCGATAGCGGTTGTAGAAAAAGGTAATACGTTAAAACCTATTTCCTTTAGTTCTCATGAGAACATATCTGTAGAAAAGTTTTTTAAGAAGAACATAAACTACATAAAGGAAGGTTTTGAA
Organism: uncultured Aquificales bacterium; assembly: GCA_964516095.1. Classification (GTDB taxonomy): domain Bacteria; phylum Aquificota; class Aquificia; order Aquificales; family Hydrogenothermaceae; genus Hydrogenothermus. The sequence goes on along the minus strand of CAZEYS010000086.1, from coordinate 1,571 downwards.
AAGAAAAAAATAGAGATTTTTAAATCAGAAGATGGAGAACGAATAGTTATACCTATTACAAAAAGAGTTAATAGTCAGGTATTAAGTAAAGAATACATATACGCGGTAATCCTCATTCATATAGACGGAATATCATCATTTCAAGAAGAAGAAATAAAACTTTTTGAAGAGATAGCAGATGATATAAGTTTTGCTCTTTCCATAATGGAGAAGAATAAGAAAATCCATTTTTTAGAGTATTTTGACGTTATTACAAGAATACCTAATAGGAGATACTTTTTTGAAAAAACAGGTAGTCTCATAAGAGATAAGAAGAAATTGTCTTTAATTGTGATAGATATAAACAGATTTAAAAGTATAAATGAAACATTAGGATTTAAAGCAGGGGATATTATTCTCAGAGAGTTTTCAAACAGGTTGAAAAATAGTTTATCCTGTGGAAACTGTTGTATTGCCCGTTTAGGGGGAGATGAATTTGGAATTATACTTTATAATGTAAAAAAGAGAGAAGATGTACTCCAGGAAGTAGACAAAATCAAGAGTATTGTAAAAAAACCGTTTCTTATAGATGGAGAAAAAGTTTACCTTTCAATAAACATAGGAATTTCATTTTATCCTGAGGATGGAAATACACCAGAAGAAATAATAGCAGCTGCTGAGGCAGCTTTAAAAGAAGCAAAAAAACTTGGAAGTAACACATTTGAAGTATACAACCCTCTTTTAAGAAAAGAAAACTTTGAATTTCTACTTCTTGAAAGTGAACTTAGAAACGGAATTTTAAATCAGGAGTTTAAACTTTTCTTCCAGCCTATAATAAACCTGAGGACAGGAAAAATAGAAGGTGCAGAAGCCTTATTAAGATGGTTTAATCCAAAAAGGGGATTAGTGCCCCCTGACAGGTTTATACCAATTCTTGAAGAGACTTCTCTTATTCATGAAGTAGGAGAGTTTATATTTGATGAAGCATGTAAATATATAAAAAAATGGGAAGCATTTGATATATTTGTTTCAGTAAATATATCACCATCCCAGATAGAAACAGGAAATTTGCTTGAAACAATACTTAAGTACGCTCAAAAGTACAATATTCATCCCCAATCAATAGTTATAGAACTAACTGAAACACTTTTAATGGAAAATATAAAAAAGTCCCAGGAAGAGGTTATCAGACTGAACAAGTATGGAATTAAGATGTCTATAGATGATTTTGGAACAGGATACTCATCTTTAGCTTACTTGAAAAATATTCCTTTTTATGCAGTAAAAATTGATAGGTCATTTATAAGCGACATTCCTTCAAACAGTGATGATGTTAAAATATCAAAAGCTATAATAAATCTTGCCCACTCCCTTGATAAAAAGGTTGTTGCCGAAGGCATAGAAACCCAGGAACAGCTTGATTTCTTAAAAGCCCTTGATTGTGATTATGGACAGGGTTATCTTTTTTCAAAACCGGTTCCACCGGAAGATTTTGAAAAACTATTAGAAGGATACGTTTAATGGAAGAAAATCTAAGAAAGCATTTACACATATTAAAAGAACTTGGATTTGATGAGATAGTTTTAAATAAG
>CAZEYS010000085.1:0-3872 GCA_964516095.1 uncultured Aquificales bacterium | reverse complement strand
TAAAAAAATACGGATTTATTTTTGTAACTAAGTGACACCTTATAATAGCTGGTGGAGGAAAGGGTAGATATATGCTTTATATTTTTATCGACCTAAACCTCTATGGAGGCTTTTCTCTCATATTAAAAAAAGAATGGATGGTGTGGGGTAATGAACGATTTGAAAATTAGAGAAGAGGAAATCACAAAAGCATTGTTAAAGAAACTCAAGGAGTATGTTTGCTTTACTTTAGAAGAACCCGACAACACTATAGACTATACTAACTTCAAGTTTGATCTTATTCTAAAGAGCAAAAAAGATAAAAAAGTTTGTGCATTAGTAGAAGCTAAATATAGATCTGGTACAGATAGACCAGTTACAGATGCATTAGCAGCAAGTTTTTGGAAATTGCTATGGGAGTGGGGTGAGACATATTGTTTTGATCCTAATATTAATTTAGCTTTCCTTGTTTATTATTATGAAAATAAACTGAAACCACCTCAAGAATTTAGAAATTCCATATTTGAAAAGTTTAATTGTTTTATTCGCAAACATTGCAATAGACAAATAACAACTAAATTTATTTCTGTGAAAGTTATTATAAAAAATAAAGATATTGAGTTTGATTCAAAGCAAATAGAAGACTTAAAAAATAGATTTGAGGAGATGTGTAGTAAGAAATAAAGAAATAGTATGTTGTTATTGTGGTTTATTTTATAGAAACTTTTTGAAACTTTTTATTGAGTATTTGGATTTGAATAGGTTTTTTCTTTAATGGTAAAAAAGTGTCAGTAAGATGATTTTTATAATTTTAAATAAAGAATGGAGCAAATTAAATGAAAAAAAGAATACTTGTTACTGGAGGAGCAGGTTTTTTAGGTTCTCATTTATGTGAGAATCTCTTAAAAAAGGGCAATGAAGTGATTTGTGTAGATAATTTTTTTACAGGTTTAAAAAGAAATATAGTGCATCTTATGGATAATCCTTATTTTGAGATTATCCGTCACGATATATGTTTTCCGCTTTATGTGGAAGTAGATGAAATTTACAATCTGGCATGTCCTGCAAGTCCTGTGCATTATCAGAAAGACCCTGTTCAGACAACTAAGGTATCAGTTCTTGGAAGTATCAACATGTTAGGGCTGGCAAAGAGGTTAAAAATAAAAATACTTCAGGCTTCAACAAGTGAGGTTTATGGAGATCCTGAGGTTCATCCTCAGCCTGAATACTATCGTGGAAATGTAAACCCTATTGGGCCAAGGGCTTGCTACGATGAAGGGAAAAGATGTGCAGAAACTTTATTTTTTGATTACTATAGACAGCATAATTTAAAAATAAAGGTTGTCAGGATATTTAATACCTATGGACCAAGAATGCATCCCAATGATGGCAGGGTTGTAAGTAATTTTATAGTCCAGGCACTCAAAAATGAACCAATTGCAGTTTACGGAGATGGCACTCAAACAAGGAGTTTTTGTTATGTTGATGATCTTGTTGAGGGTATAGTAAAAATGATGAATAGTACCGATGATTTCATAGGTCCTGTTAATCTTGGGAATCCTGAGGAGTACCGTATCATAGACCTTGCGAAAAAGATTATTGACCTTACTGGTTCAAGGAGTAAAATTGTATTTAAGCCTCTTCCCCAGGATGACCCTCGCCGAAGAAGACCTGACATAACCCTTGCCAGAGAAAAACTTGGTTGGGAGCCGAAGACACCCGTAGAAGAAGGACTTAAAAAGACGATAGGATATTTTGAAAGTTTATTAAAAGAAGAGAGGTTATAACAGGATAATGATATTAATAACAGGTGGAGCTGGATATATAGGTTCACATGTTAATAAAGAGTTAAATAAAAGAGGATATGATACAGTAATACTTGATAATCTAATTTATGGACACAAAGTGTTGGTTAAATGGGGAGAATTTGTGTTAGGAGATCTAAAAAATATTGACCAAATAAGGCTTATATTTGAAAAATATAACATAAAAGCAGTTATGCATTTTGCAGCTTTTGCTTATGTAGGAGAGTCTGTGGAGAATCCACAGAAATATTATCTTAACAATGTCAAAAATACCCTTAATCTTCTTCAAGTAATGCTTGAGTACGATGTAGAGTATTTCATATTTTCTTCCACCTGTGCAACTTATGGTATTCCTCAAGAAATTCCTATACCAGAACATCATCCACAAAATCCGATAAATCCTTACGGAAAAAGCAAATTAATGATAGAAAAAGTTTTAGAAGACTACTCAAAGGCTTATGGATTGAAATATGTTTCTTTAAGATATTTTAACGCTGCGGGAGCTGACCCTGATTGTGAAATAGGTGAATGGCACGAACCAGAGACTCATTTAATCCCTATTGTGCTTGACGTAGCTATTGGCAAGAATGAAGCAGTAAAAATATTTGGAACAGATTATCCAACTCCTGATGGAACCTGTATTAGAGACTTTATCCATGTAACGGATTTAGCAGATGCTCATATTCTTGCTCGTGAATATCTATTTAAAGGTGGTAAAAGTCAGGTTTTTAATCTCGGAAATGGTAATGGTTTTTCTGTAAAGGAAGTTATCCAAACAGCAAAAGAAGTTACTAAGCGAAAGATAAAATTTGTTAACTGGGAGAGGCGCCCCGGAGACCCTCCGGTTCTTGTGGGAAGTAGTGAAAAGGCAAAAGCGATTCTTGGATGGAAGCCAAAATATTGGGAACTTTCAATAATTATTGAAACAGCCTGGGAGTGGCACAAAAGGCTTTATAGAGAGTTTAAAAGATGAAAAATGTTAAAAAGAATTTTAAAATCAAATATATTCAAAAATTTTTCTTATCTTTCATTGGCAGAAATAATATCTAAAGGAATTGGTTTTTTCGTTATGGCGTATGTAGCTCGTGTATTGGGACCTGAAAACTTTGGAAAACTCGGCTTTGCACAGGCCTGTGTTTCTTATTTTGGACTGATTGTAAATTTGGGATTAGATGTTCATGGGGCTCGTGAAATAGCTAAAGAAAGAAATAAGGCTAAAGAAATACTTTCTAACATTGTATCTATGAAGGTGTTCCTTTTTTGTTTGGCTTATGTTATTCTCTTTATTTCAGTTAGTCTTTTGCCTAAAGATAATTATACAAAAAAAGTGATCCTATTCTATGGTTTAACCCTTTTAATTTCTATTTTTACTATAGATTGGTTTTTTCAAGGTTTTGAAAATTTTAAACTCATTGCGGTTGGGAGAATTATCAGTAGTGTTGTTTACGCAAGTTTAGTATTTGCTTTTATAAAATACCCCAACCAGCTTTTTGAGTTGATTGGCTTTCAAGTTGTAAGTGGTTTATTAGGAACTATAGTCCTCTGGTTCTTTGTCTTAAGATTTTTTTCCTTCAAAGAAGTTATATTCCAGAAATGGAAACAGCTTGCCAAAACAGGGATTATTTTGGCATCTTCTTTTTTTATGATAAGTATTTATTATAATCTTGATAAGGTGATGATTGGATTGTGGTTTCCAGATAAGTATGTTGGGTGGTATGACGCAGCTTATAATATAATGCTCCCCCTCATTCAAACAGATTTGGGAATATTTTTATTCCTAAATCTGTTAGTATTCTGTAGTATTTTGCAGTATTGGGTTTCTCAGTAAAATTTATTTAGTATTGCAAACTGGAGGTTGTAATGAGTCAAAAACACAGAAAGTTCTCACCTGAGTTTAAGGCAAAGGTCGTGTTAGAGTTATTAGAAGGGAATGCCACCCTAAATGAGATAGCATCAAAATACAATATATTGCCAAAAAGCTTAAGGCAATGGAAAAAACAGTTTATGCAAAATGCATCAAATGTATTTGAAAACTCAGTTAGCATAAAAAAGCATAAAGAGGAAATAAAAGAAAAAGAGCTTCAGATT
>CAZEYS010000084.1:0-4109 GCA_964516095.1 uncultured Aquificales bacterium | reverse complement strand
GATGAAATGGAAGAGCATGTAAGAAAACTTGGAGAGGAAACCTGTCTTGAACTTGGATTTACAGATGTTCATCCAGAACTTTACTACTATATTGGTAAACTAAATTACAGAACATCTTATACACAAAACGTTTTACTTCATACAAAAGAAGTTGCTTATCTTGCTGGAATGATGGCAGCAGAACTTGGACTTGATGAGAAAGCTGCAAGAAGAGGAGGATTAATGCACGATATAGGAAAAGCTATCTCTCATGAAGTTGGAGGTTCTCACTCAAAAATTGGAGCAGAACTTGCAAAGAGATATGGAGAACCTGACGTTGTAATTAATGCAATCCTCTACCACCATAATGACGAACCTGCTAGATATCCAGAAGCAGTTTTAGTTGCGGCGGCTGATGCTCTATCTGCTGCAAGACCTGGAGCAAGAAGAGAAGCACTCCAATCTTATATAAATAGACTTGAAAAAATAGAAGCTATAGTGAATTCTTTTGAAAATGTTGAAAAATCTTTTGCAATACAGGCAGGTAGAGAAGTGAGAGTTATAGTTAATGCAGAGAAACTCTCAGATGAAGAGGCTTATCTATTAACAAAAGAAATAGCAAAAAGAATAGAAAAAGAAGTTGAGTTTCCTGGTCAGATAAAAGTAACAACAATAAGAGAGTCAAGATTTGTAGAAATTGCCAAATAAGCATTTCTTTTAATGAGAGGTTCAAAATGAAATGTTTATTTATTGGAGACATTATTGGAAGAACTGGTAGGAATGCTATAAAAAGGTTCCTACCAGAGATAAAAGAAAAATATGAACCAGACTTTATAGTGGCAAATGCAGAAAACTCTGCAGGTGGATTTGGAATTACCAAAAAAGTTTATAACGACCTTATGAATTCAGGTATAGATGTTTTAACCTCTGGAAATCATATTTTTGATAAAAAAGATATCTTTGAATTTATAGAAGATGTAGATAATCTGCTTATTCCTGCCAATTATCCTCCTGGAGTTCCTGGAAAAAGATATGGAATATACAATGTAAACGGAAAAAACATAGGAGTTATAAATCTAATGGGTAGAGTTTTCATGGGGATACCCTTAGATTGTCCTTTCAGAAAATTCGATGAAATATATGAAGATATAAAAGATAAAACTGATTATATAGTAGTAGACTTTCATGCTGAAGCCACTTCAGAAAAAAATGCATTTGGATACTATGTAGATGGGAGAGCAGATGTTATCTACGGAACACACTCACACGTTGCAACTGCAGATGAAAAATTACTACCTAAAGGCTCTATTTACTTATCTGATATAGGATTAACAGGAGCGTATCATTCTATAATTGGAATGGATATAGAAACACCTATAAAAAAGTTTTTAACAGGAATAGGTTCTAAATATGAAGTATCAAAGGATGGTCTTTTATTCCAGGGATTTTTTGTAGACCTAACAACAAAGGAATTTTTTAGGATAAAACTCTACGAAGAAAAGTGAAATTCTTGCTAAAATAAATATTATTGCATTTAATGAGGTTATTCCTATGCAGTTAACTATAGACAAAAGCACACTTCAGGATGTATTAAAAAAGGCAATATCTGCAACAGAAAAGAAATCTGCATTACCTATTCTTTCTAACTTCCTTTTAGAAGCTAAAGATGGGAAACTTACTGTAGAAGGAACTGACCTTGAAGTTCACGTTAAAGTTTCTGTATTTGCCCAGGTTGAAAAAGAAGGAAAAGCCTGTGTTAACGCAAAAAAACTCACTGATATTGCAAGATTACTACCCTCTGAAGAAGTAAACATAAAACTTGATGAAAATAACCTGAAAATAAAATCAGGTAAAACTAAATACTCTCTTCCAACTGTTAATCCAGAAGATTTTCCTCAAATGTATCCTTTCCCAGAAGACAATGCATTTATAGTATCAGGGGAAGATTTACAAAAAGCAATTAATAAAACGTTGTATGCTGCATCAAAAGAGGAAAGTAGATATGCACTGCAAGGAGCCCTTTTCAAATCTAAAGACTCTATTATAGATGTAGTTGCTACTGATGGACATAGATTAGCCCTTTACACTATAAATAGAGAAGGAGTTTCAGATGTAAACATAGATGTGGTTGTTCCCCAAAAGTCTTTAAATGAGCTAAAAAAACTGCTTACAGGTATGGAAGATGTGCAAATAGCAGCTACAGAACAGTATATCTTTTTCAAAACTAAAGAGTGGATATTAATGTCACGGCTTTTGGAAGGGGCATTTCCAGATTATACCCAAGTAATTCCAAATGAGTTTAGTATTGAAATATTACTAAACAAGAAAGAGACTTTAGAAGCTGTAAAAAGGGTTTCAGCTGTTATTGAAGGAGATGCAAAACCTGTAAAATTTACTCTTAAAGAAAATCTTTTGGAGCTTAGAAGTTTTTCACCAGAGTATGGGGAAGCTATAGATGAGATAGAAATTAAGTATGAAGGAGATGAATTTGTTATAGGATTTAACGCGAAATATATAATAGATGCAATTGAAGTTATAGATGAAGATAGCTTTCTTATGAAATTTACTAATCCAAATGCACAAACCATGATTGAACCTTATGAAAATAAACAGTATAGAGCTATTGTTATGCCTATGGATATAAATTAAAAATTTAGAGGTGTAAAAAAATGTCAGAAGAAACAAAGTATAGTGCTGAATATATAGATGTTGTTGAGGGTCTTGACCACGTAAGAGCAAGACCTGCTATGTATATCGGTGATGTAGGAGAAAGAGGACTACACCATCTAATCTGGGAGCTTGTGGATAATGCAGTTGACGAAGCAATGGCTGGTTATGCCAAAAATATATCTGTAATTCTACACGAAGATGGTTCAGCTACAGTTGAAGATGATGGAAGAGGAATACCAGTAGACATACATCCCAAAACTGGTCTTCCTGCTGTAGAAATGGTTTTTACCAAATTAGGTGCTGGAGGAAAGTTTTCAAAGAAAGCTTATGAGTACTCGGGAGGTTTACACGGAGTTGGAGCTTCAGTAGTAAATGCACTATCTTCATGGTTAGTTGTAGAGGTTTACAGAGATGGAAAAATCTATAGAATGGAATTTGAAAAAGGAAAAACAGTTAAACCACTAACTGTAGTTGGAGAGACGCACAAAAGGGGAACAAAAGTAACATTTAAACCAGATGATGAAATATTTGAAACAACAAAATTTAAATATGATACAGTAGCTAAACGATTAAGGGAACTGGCATTTTTAAATCCAGGAGTTAGATTTTTTGCCGAAGACGAGAGAAAAGATTTACAGGATGAATTTTTATACAACGAAGGTATAAAAGATTTTGTAAGGGTTTTAAATCAAGCTAAAGAGCCTTTATTTGATGAAGTTATATACATAAATGATAAAAAAGAAAGAGTAGTCGTTGAGGTAGCTTTCCAGTATACAAAAAGTTATAACGAAGTTATTGAAAGTTTTGTAAATAATGTCAAAACAGTAGACGGTGGTACTCATGTAACTGGTTTTAGAGCAGCTCTTACTAAGGCTATGAACAAAACACTTGCAGGTATGAGACTTCCAAAAGAGCTAAAAGGTGGAATAAAGGGAGAAGACCTGAGAGAAGGCTTAACAGCAGTTGTTTCTGTAAAAGTACCAGAACCACAGTTTGAAGGGCAGACAAAGGCAAAATTAGGGAACCAGGAAGTAAAGAACATTGTTGAGTCTGTAGTCTTAGAGCACTTAACCACTTATTTTGACAAACATAAAGACATTGCAGTCAAAATAGCAGAAAAAGCTATAGAAGCTGCAGTTGCAAGGGAAGCTGCAAGAAAAGCCAAAGAAATCTCAAGAAGAAAATCTTTCTTAGAAGATACGTCCTTACCAGGTAAACTTGCAGACTGTTCAGAAACAGACCCAGAAAAATGCGAACTATTCATAGTGGAGGGTGAATCTGCTGGTGGTTCAGCAAAACAGGGAAGAGACAGAATACATCAGGCTATACTACCTTTAAAAGGTAAAATTTTGAACGTAGAAAAAGCCAGAATAGATAAAATACTGTCTAATGAAGAAATAAGGTCAATAATAAATGCAATAGGGACAGGAATAGGTCTTTCAACAGAGGAAGGAGAAGAA
>CAZEYS010000083.1:0-4166 GCA_964516095.1 uncultured Aquificales bacterium | reverse complement strand
ACATGTCACTCAAAAAACGAGTATTTCTACAAAAATTATTCTCCACTTAAACGGTGGTTTCCCAATTTAAGCTACAAGAATCTACACATACTAATGCGTTCTTAAAAATCCCTTTTTGGGATATTTAGGTTTTTCCACTATTATTACCATTAAAGATCTAACAGACAGGAATTTACATGAAAAAGTTTAATTATAGAACTAGGTATAAAAGATTCCTGGAAAAATTAAAACAAGCTAGAGTTGAAGCAGGCTTGACTCAGAAAGAGGCTGCAAAAGCAATAGGAAAACCGCAGTCTTTTATATCAAAGTGTGAATCAGGAGAACGACGAGTAGATTTCGTAGAACTTGAATTGTTGGCGGAACTCTATGGCAAAGATTTAGAGTTTTTCAAAACAGAGGGTAAAGATGGGAAAAGGAACAGCTGACGAAAGCTATTTAAATGAATTTGAAAAGAAAATAATTAAGTTTTGTAAAGAAATTATTGATTTCACAGTAAATTTTTTAAAATTAGAAAAGGAGCTTAAAAAAAACTTCCTAGAAACGTGGGGAAAAATAGGAAAAACTCGCTGGGCAGGAGCAGGGAGAGGAGCAGGAAAATTACAAAGAGACAATTTGCATACACGCGGTCAAGGAGCTAAAAACCCTTTATCAAATAGAAATTTTCGATGGACTCCTTTAGTTATTGCTAAAAACCTTCCTCCTTGGGCTAAAGAGGTAAAGGAGATTAAGTACGAAGAAATAGAGATAAAAATAGAAAAAGGAAGAGGGAAAAAGAAGAAAGAAGAGACAAAGAAGGTAAAAGCTTTTGTTTATATAGTTGAGAAAGATAACAAATATATGGAAATTAAACCAGGTAAAGAAGTTTACAATTTACCTCTTAATGAACCACCTTACTGTATAACACAAGCTCAGTTCAATAATTTTTGGGACAATCTTGACGACTCTAAGAAAGAAGAAATTAAAAATTTCACAGACTTAGATTGGACAATAAATGCAACTATGATACCCGCTTATGAATATAGTTATTGGACTTTTTCAATTGAATCTTTTCTAGTATGCTTACTTTCAGTAGCCTCTACTTTATATTATAAAAACAATAAAATCAGTGATTTAAAAGCTTCTATAGTTGAAAAGTGGGAGAAATTTCTTGAAGAAAATGAGGAACATATTCCTGTCATTAAAAACAATGAAAACAAAAAGGAAAAGCAAGTTTCCCTTACTACACTCTCTTCCATTAGTATAGAGGAATTACAGCTTTGTCCTTTATGTAAAACGCTTCTGACTCAGTTCCCAGCTGGTCTAGAAAAAGAAAATAGGCCAGAAAATTGGTCCGCATCCTCTTTCCCTTGGAAAACTAGCAAAAAGAAAGAAGGAGAAAAGGAAAGCATTCAACTTCTTCATATTAAACCTTTAATAGAGACTGAAATAAGGCACTCGCCGGATAATGTAAGATATGGACATAGATGGTGTAATGTTGCCATGGCAGATGCTTCTCTTGAATATACATTAGACTTTTTTGAACATGTGTTGAAAAATAATAACCGATGTTAGATTTATTAATCACATTTTTACTGCATCGTTAGTCATTAAATTCATGATGGCCTTTTGTTTTTCATGAAGAACAATTAGCTCTTTCATCTTCCTGCTTATGTCTTGCTTAGTAAAAGTACTTTTAGGAATAGGTATAATTATTTTCTCTAGGTTAGGAGAAATAGATGATATTGTAGCTTGAGTAACAATATAGTCTCTTATTTGGTCTTGGACAAATTTAGAATTTAAGACAAAAAAGAATACATATTTATTAAATAAGTCATTTTGAATAACCCTAAATTTATAGAAATGACTTTGAAATACTATTTCTTCGTCAAATTTAGTAATAAATGCCGTTTTTCCAATTAAATATGTTCCATCAGCTACAAAAAGAATATCTCCTTCTTTAACATCTTGTTTTTCTTTATACCTAAGATATACATCTATATCAACTCTTTTTGTAGGAAAGAAGCTTATAAACCAATCTGACAAATCTGAAGTTCTTACAAATGGTATAGATCCACGACCATAATTCTCAGAACCAACTTCATTACCTTTTCGCTTTTGTATATACCCGTTTTCTATAAGTTCCCCAAAACTAAAGAAAATACAGTCATTAGATTTTGAATAAATATATATTTCCCTTTCTCTTTTTCTTCTATAGAACTCGGGAATAAGAATATAATCTTCTATCTCCTTAGAATCTACTAAAAAAGCTTTAGTAGATTCTTCATCAATAGTACCTGTTTTAAAAAATTCTCTCAACTTCTGTGAAAGAAATGGAATATCGTTTTTATCAATTGATTTCCCTTGTCTGTTATGTCCAATATAATCAGCAATTCCAAAAAATATAGGGTAACTTCCTTCTGTTTTCTTTTTTTTCACAAAGATCATGACCGTTTTTGTATGAGTTGACGGTAAAAATGTTTCTTCTGGTAAAGAAACAACAGCTAAGATCCGATAGTTATCTAACAAATATTTCGGAACATATTTATACTGTGGACTAGCAAATAATGATTCAGGTAAAACAAGTACAGCTATACCTTCTTCTTTAAGAAATTCCAAACTTCTTTCTATAAATAGAACTTGAGGTGTTTGTTTCTCTATTATCTCATCTTCAAAATTATTTTTCTTTTTATTCCACTTCCTCGCTAAAGTATATTGAAACAATTTATTTTTATCTTTTATTGGTATTTTCGAACCAAAAGGAGGATTGGTTAGTAATAAAGAAAATTTCCCTCTAATATCACCAAAAATCCAATTTTCAGGTCTATCGAGACTATCTACCTGATAAATATTAATCGGCTTAACTCCCAAAATAGTCAGAACCATTTTTGAAAGTTTAACCGCTAAAGTATCTATATCCAGACCATAAATCTTCATTCCATCTATATCGACTCCTTTGCTCTTTAACTTTAACACAAAAGATTTTATAAAAGATCCAGTACCACAAGCAGGATCTATCATAACACTGTCCTTATCTATAAACTCCTCAAGGGAATCGATAGCAAGATCAATTACAGGTCTAGGTGTAAAAAATTGACCTTTATCTCCTCTTAAAGTGGGTCCTACAATAGCTTGAAAAGCTTCTGCTATTACATCTCTATTACTCTTAAGTAAAGAGTAATTTTGCAATGCTTTAACTACAAAAGTCAAAGATTTCTCATCTAGTTTAAAGCTATCTTCAAAAATGTCAGGATATTCTTTAGACAACTGTTTATATAAATTATAAACACCCGATAATTGATTTTCCGCATCCTTCATTAAACGAAATTTTAAGTTATCTTTATTAATTTCTTCATCTAACAGCTTACACAACAGAAGTTTTATTAATTCTTCTACCAGAAGTTCTGCTCTATTAATAGAACTATTGGCATATAAGTAATAGTATAACTTTTCAAAAAAAATGTACGCATCATTGAGAGGAATTAACTGAGAAAATTTAAGTATATTGCCTATGTTCTTCGCATATAAATCAGAACTAAAAATTTCTAGTAGAGGGATATAGCTCTTATTCCTACTATTCCACTCGTAAAAATAAACTTTCTTCTCTTTTAAAGTAAAAAAAACAAAGTATCTAAGATATTCTGTTTCTGAAAGAAATCCTCTATGTTTATGTTTTGCCAAATCCTTTAATAATGAGTTAATTTGTCTCTTTGAATCACTATTTAAAATTTTTACTCCAATAAAAAGCATTGAATTTTTTCTTAAAACAAGATCCAATTTTAAATTCTTTCGCTCGTAGAGATTAATAATTTTATCCTCTTCTATATCATCTTGAGAATACAGATATTCATGTACGAACATATTTTTTAAATATTCTTTAGCATCCCTTATCTTCATAATATTCCTCAGTTAATATCCGTAATTGGGTTTTGAATATTATATCATAAATGCATAAAAGAGCAATTGTAAGTTACCTTTCCATAAATTCTAATTTGCAACCTGTAATTCAACACCTTATTCCAACTAACTAACTTAACTTATTCATATCAACTTCTGCTCCTTAAGAACACTCCTAATAAAGCTTGAAGCACTCAACCCTTTTTCACTTGCAAGCTCAAGTATTTTTTCTTTCTCATCTTGGGAAAAGTAAACTGCTATATAGGTTTCGCTTCTCTTTTTCCTACCAGCGT
>CAZEYS010000082.1:0-4247 GCA_964516095.1 uncultured Aquificales bacterium | reverse complement strand
GATATTTTCTTTACTATTTTTTCTATCTGCTCTATAGACAGATTACTGTCCCCTACAACTTTACCTTTTACAATACCTGTATCCATAGGAGGCATAATCTCCCTTCCAACAACAGGCATTATAAGTTTCAGACTTAAAACAAACAGAACTATTACTGGCACAAAGTAAGGAACTGCAAGAAACTTTCTCTTAAAAACATTTTTTACAGCAGAAACGTAAAAATTCCTGAGGGGATTTAAAAAACCTTCAGATATTTTAAATAAGACTTTTTCAAAAGCATTTTTTCTATTTTCTTCAGATTTCTTAAGTAAAAATGGAGCTATAAGAGGTATAAAAAACACAGAAACAAAATAAGAAACTATAACAGCTATTATAAGCGTTCCTGCAAGAGGTCTGAATATGTGCTGTGGGTAGTCACCAACAAAAAGAAGAGGAACTAAAACAGCAGTTGTTGAAATAGTCCCTGCCATAACAGGAAATAATACTTCTTTTGTTCCGTTTATAACAGCTGTTTTTACATTTTCCTTAAGCTCATAAAAGTGTCTTTCTATGTTTTCAAGAACAACAACAGCATCATCTATAAGCATACCAAGGGCAAGTATTATCGCTGTTAATGTGACAATATTAAATTCCATTCCTAAAAGCCACATGATACCTACAGTTATTCCGTAAACAAACGGTATAGAGATAGCTGCTATTATCATCTGTCTGATATTTGCAAGGAACAAAAGAATAACAACTGACACCATGATTATCGCATCTCTAAGGGCTTCAAGCATATTAGTATTACTGAGCCTTATTATTTTTTCCTGTGTGTCTGTTATCTGAAAATCAAGAGAAGGAAACTCTTTTTTTAGCTGGGGAATTATTCTTTTGACAGCTTCTATTGTTTTTAATGCGTCTCCTGTTGGTTGTCTTTGAACAGCAAGAGCTATAGCAGGTTTCCCATTTCCATAATAAAAAGATTTATTTGTATCATATCCATACTCTACTTTAGCTATATCAGATAGTTTAATTTCTTTTGTTATATGTATGTTTTTTATCTCATCTATACTCTTTCCTTTATTTACTGATTTTACAAGTATCTGGTTATAGGAGTTTGTTAAAAGACCAATTGGAAGGTCTAAGTTTGTTTGCTGTATTTTTGTTATAACTGTTGAAAGGGGAATTTTATATCTGTTTAATTTATCTTTGTCTATTTTTATAAGGACTTCTTTTTTATATCCTCCAAAAACATCAACATTAGCAACTTCTTTTAATCTTAAAAGTCTGTTTTTTATCTGGTTTTCTGCTATCTGTCTGACATCAGCTAAGGATATGTTTTTGTTTTTAGGGGAAACTCCTATAACAATAACTGGAGGGGTTGCATCTGTTATTTTATAAATCTGGGGTTCTAAAATATTCTTAGGTAAAAACGGTTTTACCTTTGATATTTCATTTTGAACGTCAGCTGCAGCTTCTCCTATATCTTTTGTGTACTCAAACTCTACAGTTATAACACTGACCTCATCTTTAGATGAAGAGGATACCTTCCTCACTTTATCAAGGGTGTATAGTCTCCTTTCTATGGGAATAGCCACATTTTCAGCCATATCTTTAGCTGAGGCACCTGGACTGATTACAACGACTGCTACCTGAGGTCTGTTTACATCTGGAAACAGTTTTTGTTTTATATTAAAAAATCCTATTATTCCTAAAACAGTTAAGGCAAATACTAAAGAAAGTACAAAATGGGGTCTTTTTATTGTGTACTCTAACAGTTTTTTATCCATTTTCTTTTACTCCACTACTTTTCCTTTTTCCATAAATGAAACAAGTCTAAGTTTACTTTCATCTCCAACAGCAACTATTACACCTTCTTTTAAAGCTCCTTTCACGACTGCCTGTTTCTCATTTTCAGCCAGAACCTCTACAGGAAGTTTTCTTATTTGATTTCCATTCCCAACCAAAACATAATCCCCATTTGAAAGGTGTAGCAAAGCGTTTTTAGGGACAACAAAGCCTTTTGCTTCTTTTAAAACAACTTCCACATTAACAAGCGAACCAGACTTTATATCTGGTGGAAGTTTATCTACAACTATTTCAGCTGTGTACAGACTGTTTTTATCTGCTGAAGGATAGATTTTTCTTATATGGGCTTTTATCTGTTTTCCTTGGGCTTTTATTTTTGCTTCTGAATTTTCTTTTATATGTACTTCTGGAGGAAAATCTACAAGTATTTTATAGTTCTCTGTAGTCTGTATTTGAACAACAGGTTTTCCTGGTAAAGCGAGGTTTCCTTCTTTAAGAAAAACTTTTGATACTATACCATTTACAGGAGACTTAACATCAAGGTAAGAAAGCTGAACCTGTTTTATTTTTATTTTGTTTTTTATCTGTTTTATTTTAGAGTTTACCTCTTTGATTTTGGCTAAAATGTTTTGATACTGGGCTTCGGCTTTTTTGTAGTTTGAGTAGGATATTTCAAGTCTTTCCTTTGATATTCCTTTTTTCTGATAGAGTTTTTTATCCCTCAGGTATATCTTTTTTGCTGTTTCATATGAAACTTTAGAAGCTTCTTTCTGGGATAAAAGGGCACTGAGCTGACTTTCTAAAACATCAATAGAAAGTTTAAGATTTGAGATTTCTTTTTCTACAGGTTTTTTATCAACAATAAAAACTGTCTGACCTTTTTTAACTTTATCATTTTCTGAAACAAAAACTTTTTCTATATATCCAGAATATCTGGTTGATAAGTTAACTGTACGGTCTGAAACAACTCTTCCTAAAAACTGTCTTGTTTGTTTTATACTTCCTTTCTTTACTATAGCTCCTTTTAAAACATAAACCGGTTTTTCCGGTTTAGGAAGCTTTGCAAGTTCCTGTTTTCTTTTTTTTAAAAGTTTTACTCCCCCTGCAACCAAAACAAGAACAACAAGTATAAAAATAAGTATTTTTAAATATTTACTCATTTTTGTACTCCTCTAAAATGTATTTTAGATATGAAACGGCAAGCTCTTTGTCATAAAGAGCTTTGTAATAAGAACTTTCTGCCAGATATTTTTTTGATTTAGCAAGTAAATAATGGTATATGTCAGATATTCCTTCTTCGTACTTTGTTTTTTCTATATCTTCTACAGTTTTTGAAAGCTCAAGCTGTTTTTTTGAAGCTTTTATCTGGGCTTCAGCTGTTTTTATCTGGTTTAAAGCTTCAGTTATGTACTGTTTTATTTTCAGTTTTACATCTTTTTGTTTCAGAAGCGATTTTTTTTCTTCAAGAACAGTCTCTAAATACTGATTTTTCCTTTTCCCAAAGTCAAATAAATCGTACTTTACATTAAAAGATATCTGCCACAGGTCTTTGTACTCATCATTTCCCATGTTTCTCTGGGCTGAAACTTTTAAAAATAACTGTGGATAGTAAAGACCTTTTGCTATGTTGATTTTTTTTCTGTAAATACTGCTTAAAATCTGTGTCTGTTTAAATCTATCAAGGGATTTTATACTTTTAAGCTCTGGAACTTTTGAAAATTTTATCTCTTTGAGATTAGAAAGGTCTAAATCTTCTCTCCCACTGAGGGTTTTTAATGCCTGTTTTAGGGATTTTATACTGTTTTTTATTTTTTCTATTGTTGCTTCTACATTTTTTAAGTCATACTCAACTTTTAATAGGTCAACTTCGGCTTTTTTCCCTACTTTTACTTCTTCTTCAACATTTTCATACAGTTTTTTTAGGGATTTTTTGTATTCTAAAAACGCCTCTTTTTGTTTTTGAAGGGATAAGATTTTTATATAAACAGATTTTATGTTGTATATAATTTGATTTTTCGTAAGTCTGTACTGTATTTCCTTTAAAACCTTTCCTAACTGGTTTATTTTTATTCTGTTTTCCAATCTAAACCCTGTGAAAAGTGGAACTGTGTAAGACACTCCTAAAATTGTCTGATTTTCTGCTCCAACTATTGAGGGAGGTTTTATTGGAGGAGATATTGGATAAAGAATTCTCTTATCTTCGTATCTGTTGAATGCTCCAAAAATATCAATCTCCCCAAATCTGTCTGCCCTGGACTGTTTAACTCTCTTTTCCTGGATTTTTACATCAAGCTCTTTTTGTTTTAGAACAGGGTTATTTGTTAAGGCTGTTTGTATGACTTCGTCAAGGGTTATTGCTTTTGCCAGAAAAAAAGGAAAAAGTGTTAGAACCAGTAGTACTCTCTTCACAACAGCCTCTCAGTTATATGTTTATAACTATTCTATATAACAAGATG
>CAZEYS010000081.1:0-4274 GCA_964516095.1 uncultured Aquificales bacterium | reverse complement strand
AGGCTAATTTATAGGATTTAGTATTGTCTCTATCACCATAAGCATTCTTAACCTTACCTATAAACTGTTCTATTTTGTATCTCTCCCTATAAATATCCTTATTCTCCTCATATATCTCTTTTAATCTTTTCCTGTATGGATTTCTTATACTGTTTCTTATTCCATCTTTTACTGGTATCACTGGAATTAATCTGTGCTTCTCTATTAAAAGTTTAGCAAGCTGGCTGTCCATTCCATACAGCTTATCTCCTATTATATAATTCCCCTCCTCTAAGGATATTTCTCTTAGCATCTCTTTAAAAAGTTTCCTCTCGTCTGAATATGGCTTTCCAACTCTTATTGCAATAGGTATTATTATCTTTCCTTTTGTTGCTGCTAAAACTTCTGTCTTTATGTGGCTTTTTACTTCTTTTAGTCTTTTTCCTCTCTCCCACATAAGCTTATATGTCTCAGAGTATCCAAAGCCTGTGCCATCTACTATAATTTTATCCATTTTGCCTACTGTTGCTATTATCTGAACTGCTGTATATTTGATACATTTTTGCAAAAATTCCTTATCTATCTGGTTTGCTCTGTAAAACAGAGTTGTATGGTCTGGAATTTTTTCATCTTTTAGGATAAAATTTAAATTATATTCTAAGTCTCTCCATGATAGTTTGAATATTATCTTTACTGCTAATGCAAAGTATATCAGGCTCTCCCTATACTGGGGAGGCCTACCTCTTTTGTTTTTTCTATTTTCCACTAACTTGTCTAATATCTGCAGTAGTTTAGTTAGGTTTATTCTCTTTAAGTCTATCCTTCTTCCTCTCATATATACTATTTTATCTATTCATATGATTTTTTAAACACACTAATACAAACTCTTGACAAATTTAAGTTAATTGGATATTATATTTATCCGTTTTGAGTCGCTAGCTCAGTCGGTAGAGCACCGGTCTTTTAAACCGGTGGTCCCGGGTTCGATCCCCGGGCGACTCATTTATGCCCCCGTCGTCTAGCCAGGCCTAGGACACCGGCCTTTCACGCCGGCGACACGGGTTCGAATCCCGTCGGGGGCATTTTAATATTTATTGTATTTTCTAATAGCTTCTGATTTATGATTTAAGGCGTTTATATCTTCTAAAGTTCTTCTTTTTAAAGTCCCTACAATAGAAATAATTTCTGATATTAAACTATTTATCTCAGTTAAATCATTTTCTGAAAGATCTTCTATATCCAAATTATCGATACGCTTGATATCAGTTATAAGATTTTCTATGAATTCTTCAGAAAATTCAGATGGATTAGCGTCTTTTATGCTTTTTAATTTCTCATAGTGCTGTTTTAAGAGTATTTTAAGCTGGTTTATATTCATTTATTTAAGTTTTTCTTTGGCTTCTTTAAAACCTTCATAGATAGGCTTTAGTACTTCTATGACATTCTGTATTTTTGATTTGTCATTTTTTAAATTAGCTAAAGTTAATTCTTCTAAACAAAAATCATATAATTTATCTAAATTAGAAGCTATTTCACCTCCATTTTCTAAATCTAAAGAGGCTTTTAATAAACTCAACGCATTAGAAACTTTACTTAAAGATTCTCCTTTTAATTTTAGATTGTTGTCATCTATAGCTATTTTTGCAATGTTCAAGAGACTTAAGATCTCTTCTAAAGCTTTTAGAAGAATTTCTTCTTTAGAAAGAGTAGCTTCTTCATATTTTGCATATATTTCATATGGATTGCTCATTCTCATACTCCTAAGATTTCATTATTGAGAAAACTTTGGCAGTGATAATCCTTTGGCAAAATTTGCTATACGTGCCTGGATAGCCTTCATTTCGGCCATATAGGCTTCTAATTTAACAAATTTATTTTTTAATATTTTTATTTCCTCATTTATTCTTTTATTTTCAAACTCTATCAATTTATCAATGTATCTAATTTTATAATCAAATCTTTTTTCTATATTTTTAGTAGTATCTATATAATTATTCAGATATGAGTAGAAATTATTAGCAAAATTTTGCAGTATTGTTTGTGAATCTGGATTTTTAAGAAACTGTTCAAGTTTAGATGTGTCTAATGATAATTTACCATGATCACCATTTGCACCAGATTCTATAAAACCATATTTAGCAAGATTATCCATAATGATACCGGCAAATCTGGATACCATTGTAAGTAACATAGACTCACCAGATAAAGGCTCTCCTTTTGAAGTCAGTTTTTTAACAGTATCCAATAAATCATTGTAATCATTAATAATATCTTTCAGCGCTTTTTCTATAGTATCGTAATTATTGGTAATATTTAAATCCGAACTTCCTGTTTTTTTGGCAACAATACTAACACCAGTAATGATATTATCAAATCTATTTGTTGAACTTTTAAACTGTATGCCATTTAAATCTATGATAGCATCTTGGGCAGATACAGTCTCATATGTTTTAGTGTTATCTTCACTGAATATACCATCAGAATCATCACCTGGGTTAGCCGAATCATCTATACCAGTTATAGCATTTGCTGTTCCTGTATTTGCTGAAGTTATTATCAACTGATAGTTTGGAGAATCTGAAGTACCTAAATTTATGATAGATGCTTTTAAATCACCTGAGTTATTTATTTCATTCATAATATCTCTTAAAGACTTTCCAGAATAGTCTATAGACAAACTTTGGGATGAACCATTTTTTAAGTAGTTTATAGTTAAAGTTCCGGATTTAGTAATAGCAGAATTTATATCGGTTATACTATTGACAGTACCTATTTTCCAGCTACTTGCTTTAGCTAATTGTTCAACAGTTAAGGTGTAACTACTCTCTATAGCGTCTGTAGTTACATTCACATCTGCTATGTCTGGATCTGATAATATAGCTACTTTAGTTTGATATGTCAAAGGAGATTTTAAAGTGTTTATTGGGTCTAAAAACGCTTTTAACTTGTCCTCTATCTGCGCAAGAGCTTTCTTCTTTTCGCTAATCTGTGCTTCCTGTAGTTGAAGATTTTTTATAGAAATAGACTCTAATTCTTTATATTTCTGTAATATTGCCTGATAATCAAAACCAGAATTTGAAAGACCACTTAAGTATATTTCTCCAGCCATCTTTAACCTCTAAACTTTTTCATTAAATAAAAGGCCTGTTATCTCATCTAAATATTTGGCTATTTTTAACACTACTTCTGGCGGAATTTGCCTTATAACTTCTTTTGTTTCTTTATCTATAATTTTTGCAACAACAATACCTGTGTCTTTATCTATTTCTATTCTTAATTGTGTGTTTAACATACTTAACTTTTTGTTTAAATCTTCAGTTGCTTTCTTTAGTTCTTCAGGAGATATATTTTTTTTATTCTGGTTTTCGGTATTCTTCATATTTTCTATAGGATCAGAGCTACTTTTATTTGTTTTAGGATTATAAGACTGTATTTCAATATTTTGGGAATTCATACTTGTTATGTTTTGATTGTGAATGGATTTAATATCCATTTTATTAAACCTCTTTTATTTTTAAATATACCTTCTTTTGAAAACAAAAGCAACTTTATCTTCAAAAGAAGGGGGAGGATCGATATCCTCCCTTTGAAAATATTATCTGAGTAGCTGCAATACCATTTGTGGTAATTGGTTAGCCTGTGCAAGCATAGCAGTACCAGACTGCATGAGGATTTGATTTCTTGTAAATTCACTCATTTCTTTTGCCATATCTACGTTTCTAATTCTGCTTTCTGCTTCTAATGTGTTAATTCTTTGAGTTTCATTGTTAGAAACTATTTTTTCAAGTTCAATCTGATAAGAACCTATTTTAGCGTTTAAATCGTCCACAGCTTTGATTAAGTTATCTACTGTTTCTACTGATGTATTAGCGTTAGCCTGTGTTGTAACATCAATTACAAAACCATCATTTGTACCTATTGCAATAGCTGACGCTGCAGTTCCAGTTGAACCAGCATCAGCTCCTGCAAAACCTATTGATAGTGTCAATTCCTGATTTATTCTTCCACCATAATGTATAACAAAACTTGCTTTTGTTACACCACTTACTGAACCGTTAGAGTTTTTAACTGTTCCACTACCAAAAATTTTAAGTCCGTTAAATTCAGTATCTTTGAAAATCTTACCAATAGCATCAACTAAGTGGTTAATATCCTGCTGGATTTGTGCTCTGGCATTAGAGTCCAGAGTATTCGCCGCTTGGATAGTTTTAGATTTAATATCATTTAAGATGTTGTAAACTTCTGTTAATGAACCTTGAGCAATTTGGGCAATAGAAATACCATCATTTGCGTTT
>CAZEYS010000080.1:0-4335 GCA_964516095.1 uncultured Aquificales bacterium | reverse complement strand
TAATATACTCTGTGCAATAACAGATTACGGAAGAGTTGTTAGGGACTCTATAGAGGCTGGCGCTAATATAATCATATCTGGAGCAGGTCTTCCTCTTAGACTTCCAGAGTATGCTGCAGGTTCAGATGTGGCTTTAGTTCCTATAGTTTCTTCAGCTAGAGCTTTAAGGGTTATATGTAAACACTGGAAGAAAAAATACAATAGACTTCCAGATGCTGTTGTGGTAGAAGGCCCAAAGTCAGGAGGACATCAAGGTATACCTTATGAAGATTGTTTTAAACCTGAGTTTCAATTGGAGAATATAGTTCCAGAAGTTATAAAAGAAAGGGACAAATGGGGGGATTTCCCTGTTATCGCAGCTGGTGGTATATGGGATAAAAAAGATATTGAGTATTACCTTTCTTTAGGTGCTGCTGGTGTTCAAATGGGAACAAGATTTGTTGGTACATATGAGTGTGATGCTTCTGATGAATTTAAGAAAGTGATTTTAAATGCAAAAAAAGAAGACATACAGCTTATTAAGTCACCTGTAGGTTATCCTGCCAGAGGAGTTATAACAAAACTTTTAAGAGATATACAAGAAGGAAAAGCTCCTGAAGTTAAATGTATTTCAAACTGTGTGGTTCCATGTAATCATGGAGAAGAAGCTAAAAAGGTAGGATACTGTATAGCAGATAGACTTGGAGATGCGTATCTTGGTAGATATGAAACAGGTTTATTCTTTAGCGGTTCTAATGGATACAGAGTTAGAAGGTTAGTGCACGTAAAAGACTTGATGAGAGAATTAGTGGAAGGTATTCCATCTGGACAAGATATACCTGAAGATGAAAAAGTTAAATTATAATTATCATTTGAATAAAGATTATTTTTTAATATAAAATTTATAATTTCACAATGAAAAATTGAGGTGGAGTAAATGTCTTTCCAATTTACAGAGGAACAGATAAAAAGGTACAGCAGGCATATAATATTGCCAGAAGTAGGTGGTAAAGGACAGGAAAAGCTACTAAAGTCCAAAGTTCTTGTTGTAGGGGCAGGAGGACTTGGATCACCAGCTTTATACTATTTGGCTGCTGCAGGAGTTGGTACTATTGGAGTTGTTGATTTTGATGTGGTAGATTTCTCAAACCTTCAAAGACAGATACTTCACAATACATCAAGGGTTGGTATGCCTAAAGTTGAATCAGCTAAAAAAACTTTAGAAGAACTAAATCCTGATGTTAAAGTTATAGCTTATAACGAAAAAATACACAAAGGAAACGTTTTAGATATTATCAAAGATTATGATGTAGTTTTGGACGGTTCAGATAACTTTCCAACAAGATTTCTTGTTAATGATGCATGTTATTTCCTGAATAAACCTCTTGTTTCTGCTGCAATTCTAAGATTTGAAGGACAACTAACAACATTTGATTACAGAAATAAAGAAGAATCACCTTGCTATAGATGTTTATTCCCGGAACCTCCTCCACCGGGTCTTGTTCCAAGCTGTCAGGAAGCTGGTCTACTGGGTGTTGTTGGTGGAATAATGGGTACACTTCAGGCAAATGAAGCTTTAAAGTTAATACTTGAAATAGGTGAACCTTTAGTTGGAAAACTACTACTGTTTGATGCTTTATCAACTCAGTTTAACGTAGTGAAATTAAGAAAAGATAAAGGCTGTCCTCTTTGCGGAGAAAATCCAAAGATAAAAGAATTAATCGAGTATGACCAAGAAAGCTGTGATATAAGATTTTGAGGAGGCAGTAAATGTCTGATATAAAAGTTGATAGAGAACTGGATTTAAAAGGTGAAGTTTGTCCTTTCACTTTTGTAAAGAGTAAACTTATACTGGAGCAGATGCAGCCAGGAGAGGTTTTAAAGGTTATCCTCGATTACCCTCCTTCTGCCGAAAGTGTTCCAAAGAGCATGAAAGAAGAAGGACAGGAAGTTTTAGAAATCAATCAGATTGATGAAAATTTATGGGAATTATATGTTAGGAAGGTAAAATGAAGCTACTTTTCATAATGGTAAGTAATCCTTATTCAAATGATTTCAATACTTTAGTAAAAATGTCTGAAGCTGCTAAAAATGCAGGCCATGATACAGCTATCTTTTTTATGGGTAATGGTGTTTACTGTCTTGTAAGAGAAAGGATAAAAGAACTTGCAGAAAATGGTATAAAGGTTTATTACTGTGCCCATAATGCCGAACAAAGAAGGATAAGACCTGAAAAATGGGCTGAAAGTAGCAGTATGTATGGGCTTGCAAAACTGATTAAAGAATATGATAAAGTTTTAATTTTAAATTAGAGGAAAAAATGGCTAAGAAAAAGTTAAGTGTCATTATCAGGTCAGCTCCTTTTAGCTGGAAAACTTTTGAAGCTCTTAGACAGGCTGTTGGTAGTGCAATGGAGCATGAAGTTAATGTTATCTTTATAAGAGATGGCGTTTATGCACTAACAGACTGGAAACCTCAAATGATAGGAATAGAACCACTTGATAAGTCAATTGAAGCTCTGGACATGATGAATGCAAAGATTATTGCTGAAGAAGAAGCTATAAGAGAAAGAGGTATTAAACTTAAAGACTGGCAAGTAGAAATACAAAAGCTTCCTAAAGATGATATATGTGAGCTAATAAAAATAAGCGAGGTTGTCCTCACATGGTAAATACAGTGTGGTTGGTAAAAAGACCTGCAGATTTTCCTGAGCCTGATTTGATAGAGGAAAATGATATTATCGTTCTTATACAAGATGCAGTTTTAAGAATTCCAGCAAATAAAAACTGGGTTGCCTGTGAAGAAGATGCTGTTGCAAGAAACATAAAAATACCTCAGGAAAACCTTGTTTCTTATGAGTACATTATAGACTTAATAGAAAAAGCAGAAAAAGTTGTTGTCTGGTAAGCTTATTTCTATAACATTAGGAGACCCTACAGGTATTTCCCCCGAAATACTCGTTAAATCAGCTGATAATCTTTCAGGTGATTTTACATACGTTATATATGGCTCAAAAAACATAATAGACTTTTATTTAAAAAGGCTAAACAAAAAAACTTTTTATCAACAAGTAGAAGATATAAATCAGATAAATGAAAAGGGTATATATTTGATAAATCTATACGATAAAAACTTCATCCCTGGAAAGCCTTCTAAAGAATCAGGGAAAGCATCTATAGTCTATTTAGAAAAAGCTGTGAAAGATATAATGTCAGGAAAGAGTAGTGCTCTTGTTACTTTACCTATATCTAAAGAGTATACAATGCAAGCAGGCTTTAAATACGCAGGTCATACAGATTATTTAGCTAAAGTTTCTGGAACTAAAGAGTACGTTATGGCCTTAGTATGTGATAAATTAAAAGTAGGTTTAATTACTACTCATATTCCTTTAAGAGAAGTAGCAAACAGTATCTCAAAGGAAAAAATAATATCTAAAGTTCTGCTTATAAACAGAGAGTTGAAGGATAAATTTAACATGAAAAATCCCAAAATAGCTATTCTTGGACTAAATCCCCATGCTGGCGATGGAGGTAATATCGGTAAAGAAGAAATACAAATCATCCAGCCTGCTGTGGATTTTTTAAAATCTTATGGTGTTAATATTCAAGGCCCTCTTTCGGCAGATACAGCTTTTAATAGATATAATGAGTTTGATTTTTACGTTGCAATGTACCATGACCAAGGTTTAATCCCATTAAAACTTATGTGTTTTAAAAATGCAGTAAATATAACTTTTGGTTTACCTTTTATAAGAACGTCCCCTGACCACGGAACCGGCTATGATATCGCTGGCAAATTACAGGCAGATCCATCATCTTTTTTACAGGCATTAAGGTTAACTGAAAAACTTTTATCTTGAAATCTAACTTTTTAGCTCTTTTAACAGATAATGTGAAAGGAATATTGAAGCTGTTTTATCAAGGTAGTCATTAGAATTTCCACATTTTGGTGAGTATATACAGGATGGGCAACCACTTATACAACTACATTTAGAGATATTTTTATAAACACTTTCCATCATTGCTGAAAGTTTTTCAAATCCAACTTCAGCGTACCCAACTCCTCCTTCATAACCATCGTATATATAAATTGTAGGCTTTAATGTGTCAGGAGAAACAGGCGTAGATAACCCTCCAATATCCCATCTATCGTTCATAGCGTAAAGTGGGTATATTCCTATTAAAGAGTGTTCAACACCATGTAAAGCACCTAAAAAGGATTTTTTGTAATCTTTTATTCTTTTAATAATCTCATTAAAGGTATTTTTGTCCTTATCAGATAACTTGTTTATAAACGGATTTGTTGCTTTCTGAAAAATGTCTAAATAGTCAAAGTCCATTTTTTCCTTGAAAGCTT
>CAZEYS010000079.1:0-4564 GCA_964516095.1 uncultured Aquificales bacterium | reverse complement strand
TGAACTTATACATAATGCTGAGTATCATTAACCTACCAGGTTGATGAAAGCAATAACAACCTAACTAAGATTGGTATAAAATAAGAAAGAAAAATATTTTTAAAATTCAGAGAGAACATTAGAAAAATGAAAATAAATGACCGTATCAAAGAAAGGTTAAATGAAATTCTGAAGGAGTCTTTAATTGAATATGGGATAATGCTTAAAGATAATGGAAACATAGAACCGCAATATCCTTTAAGAGAGATAATGAAAAAAATAGTTTTAAAGAAAAATGGTTATGTAGATATTTCTTTAAGAAAATACTTTGCGTCGGAAAAAGATATAGATGTAGAAAAAATAAAACCACGTCTGATATATTTTGATTCAAAAGACAAATTACATAACAAGATTTTCTCAGCAGCCACAAAGTCTTGGAGTACCCCTGTATCCAGTGGATATGGCAGAAGAATGAGATTTTTGGTATGGGATGATGGCAATGATAAGCTAATAGGGATAATAGGGCTTTGTGATCCAGTAATAGGTCTCAATGTTAGAGATAATTACATAGGTTGGAATAAAGAAACAAAAGAAAAAAGACTTTATAACGTATTAACTGCATACATTCTTGGATCTGTATATCCATACAATGAACTTTTAGGGGCAAAATTGGTAGCTCTTTTAGCAACAAGCAAGGAAGTTACAGATAAGTTCAGAGAAAAGTATGAAGGAAGAGTAACCCATATAAGAAAAGAGAGAAAGATTCCCGAGCTTGTAATGATAGATACTATGGGAGCTTTTGGTAAGAGTTCTATATATAACAAACTAAAAGGATGGAAATTTATAGGCTATACAAAGGGACAAACTCACTATCACTTATCAACAAATGGATTCTACGAAGAAGCAGAAAAAATATTGAAGGAAATAAATCATCCTATAATTTTTTCATATAAATACGGAAATGGACCTAATTGGAAAATAAGGGTAATAAAGGAGGTTTTGGCAATAATTGGGTTAAAAGAAGAAAAAATTTTAACCTTAGGTACAAAAAGGGCATATTACATAGCTCCACTGATTAAAAACTGGAGAGAGTTTTTAAATGGACAAACAGATAAGGTAGAAAGAACAGAGAAAACTTCAGAGGAACTATTTGAGTATTGGAAAAAGAGATGGTTTCCAAAAGGCAAGAAAAGATTTAAAAAGTTATTAGAAAAAGGGGATTAATCCCCGTATATACTAAAGCATTTCTTCTAAAACCCTCCTGGCGAGACCTCTTTTAATAAATTTTGAAAATATTTGATTTTTTGAGTGTAAAAGACACACAGAACACGAAGTTTCTTCATCACATTTGCAATTCTTAGATATACTATAAGCTTCTTTTAGAACCTTTTCAAAGTTATCATATATTTCTTCAATAAAGCCTGCTCCAGCTGGAACATTATCAAATATAATAAGGTCATACTGTTTAGAAGAAGGATTTCTTTTTATAGTTCCGTCAAGGTCCTCTCTTTTAATTTCCAATGCTTTTGATGCCCCTTCTATTATTGCATATAAAAGGGAAAGATAGACAGCAAAATTACCTTCTTCTATACTACTTCCTAAAGAATCGATGAAATCTATTAAATCTTGTTTTATAGCAATATTTAAAATATCAGTATAAAACCAGTATCCAAGATTTGCTACTTTCCCTTCTTTCTCAAGATTTCTTTTAATTGCATCATTAAACCATGTAATATTCATACCGTTATCAATTCTGATTTTTTTACTTTCAGACACGTTAAGTCTAACGATTTCTCCTCTACTATACGGAGTTATAATCATTTTTCCAATGGTTTTTTCCTCTTTTATCCTATTTTCTTCTTTAATACCCTTAAAGAAAGTTCTAAGCTTACTTCCAGGAGTAAACTTAAAAAATGTTTTCATTTTAATAATTGGAGGATCCTTAAGAACATTTTTTATATTAAATTGTTTTTTTACTTGTTCTTTAAATTTTTCATTAAAATAAGTGTAAGAATTCTTAAAAGGTTCAGTAGTAAATCCTCTGTCTGGGATAATGTATTTACCATAATCAAGGTTTTCGCTTTTACAAACAGAACATGTATCTACATGTTCAAGTTCTTTTTCAGAATCTTCAAATGTCAGGCAGGACCTACAATATCTGTAGAATCTCAACTCTGGTTTTAAATGTTCATACGTTGTAACTCTGGTAGAAAGTATTATATTGCCAAGTGCAATTATTCTCTCTCCCGGAGCATATTCACCGATAGCTATTCCCAAATCTCTGTCAAGCTGTAATTTGCTATTCAAATCATTCTTACCTATTATATCTAAAGAAACAACATCTACAGGGAATCCATATTTAGGAATAAAAACTTTTTTACTAAAAAATGAAATAACATCCTGGTCCAATATTTTTTTCCTTTGCTTGTTATATATATCTAAAATTTCTGCCAATTTTTTAATTTTATGAAACTCATTAGTTTTTGTTGCCTGAGTAATTTCATTTGAAAGATCATTTAGAACACTATCTAGCTTTCCGAGATATTCATCTAATTCTTTTTTTACAATAAGGAAAAGGTTTTTACTGTTATTGCCTTCAATATTGGGAATATTTCCATCCCACCATTTCCATTCTTCAACACCAAATTCTTTTCTTAAATCCGGATTCGTTAATACTTTATCGATATCATCTTTTATTTCTTGAGGTCTTCCATCCATATATTCAATGAATTTATCGAAAGAATTGTTATCTAAGAAATTTTTAACAGTTATTTTATCTGCACCAGAATAGAATTTTCTTAAAAAGTGAGACAACGATAAAGCGTTAAGGTGTCTTAGTATTATTCTTGGATTTGTTACTTTTATAACAGGGGGCCTCATATTTCCTTTAATCATATCAACAGGATTTTCAAAAGCTTTTAAATCAAGAGGTCTATTCAATGCATAGGTACACACAAATGCAGCAGATTCTGTGCTTCTACCTGCTCTACCGGCTCTTTGAACATAATTATCTGGTTTAGGAGGTACATTATGCATAAATACAACTTCCAGTTCTCCAAGATCTACACCAAGTTCAAAAGTGGTTGAACAACTCAGAATATTGATTTTTCCATCAGAGAATTTATCCTGAATATTCTTTCCTTCTTCAGATGATAATTGAGCTGTATGTTCACTTGCAACAACTTTATAGTTTTTAAAAGTTTTGCATTCAACAGGTTTAAATTGTATTTCTAAAGCTTTTGCTTTTTTAATTTTTTCTAAAGAAGTCTTGGCTAAAAATCCTCCGCAGTTTCCGTCTCTACAAGTATCTTTAACGTTCCAAACGTGTATTTTCTGACACTTTTGACAGATCCATACGTCCTGATTTCTCTGAACTTGCCAATTGTTTACATTTATTTGGGAACCTTTCTTAGATATAAAATGCAGAATTTCATTAGTTTCAAGAATGTCCCATATTTTTTTAAGAATTTCTACTCTTTCTTCAATATCAGAAATACCCAATATATTTTTAACAAGTCTTGTTCTTTTAGTTTCCCTATATCCCCCTTTTTTCCCAATAGCAGGAATCCAGTTAGAAGCACCATACCCTAATGTTCCAGACTTTTGTTTCCATATGTAAGCTTCTTCAACACTTAAAGAATAATCTTTAGAATATACATGTCTTAATGCTCTTGAATCCTGTAAAAGATAGTATAAAAAGCTTAGCAGTTCATTATCAGATAAAACTTTGAGTTCTTTAATTTGTTTTAAATCAGATAGGGCTTTTTCTTCTAACGTAGTTTTCAACTTGAATTTAACTAATCCCAATTTTTCTAGAGAATCATTGTAAACCATAGCAAATTCATCCATTAGAATTGTTCCAAAAGCTTTTTTGATATCGTCCTTTATTTCTTCTCTTTCAACAGGATCTTTACTGTAAGAAGCATAACATTCAGAAGAATCTTCTATAACTCTTTCAAACCTTTTAGGAGTGTCTTTTATATTTTGATAAACAATCCATCTGTTTAATCTCGAGTTGTAGTATTTTTCAAAAAAAGGAGCAAAAAATGCAGCATCTTTTCTACTATCGGAAAAAACAATTATTTTCTTGTCCTTTTCTTTTCTACTTCCTTCTGCGACTCTTTTATATAAAAGTTCTAAAATATTAGCCTGCGGATATTCTTGATCGGGTGTAAAGTAGCTTATCCAGAAAGATTTCCTACCAGCTGTTTTCCCTTCATTAATACCACAGTTAGGACATTCCATAGGCTGATCGAAACCGTCTTTATTTTTGGTGAGTATATAAGCTTCATAAGTATCTTCCATTTCTTCATCATAAATATGCCCTGTTACGGGATCAAACCATATTTTTTTAGCCTTTGCAGGTCTATCTTTTTCATCTTTTAAGAAACGTTCATCAAAAGGAGGAGTTCCATGAGGAATATAAATAAAAGTTCTACCGTATCTATCTATCTTAAATGGATCCTCAAGTAAAGTCGGTTCTATATCTAAAATGCTAAAACTTCCTTTGTTTTCAGCATAACCTGTTAAGAATATTTCTCCACAGTTAGAGCAACTGCAAAGTTGAAATACCTTATGCCCGTCG
>CAZEYS010000078.1:0-4612 GCA_964516095.1 uncultured Aquificales bacterium | reverse complement strand
TTGACACAGGAAAAAGAATTGACAACCATCAGGCAATAGAAAAACTTCAAAAAGAAAGACTTTTAGAGATTGAAACACTCAAAAAGTTTAATGTCCAGCCTGACTACGAAAGCCAGGCATGGAAATATCCAGTCAGAGGGGGATACAGATACAAAAATTATTATAGTAAAAACGAATTTAAAAAGCTATTCCCTAATAAAAAATACACAAAATACTGGCATACAAAAGGCGTAAAAAATCAGATTTACGGACTTGTTCATGCTTTAGAGCATTTAGAAGAAAACAATAATATAATATACTACGTGAATGGTGAACCATCTATTTGGACATGTTATCAAGCTGGAATATCTGCCGTATCATCAATATTCGGTGAAGGTAAAATCCCCACTTCAATACTTCAAGAATTTCAGGAAGTAGGGATTGAACCAGAAGATGTTGAAATTCATATAATATTTGACAATGACCAGACAGGACAGAAAGCAAGTATAGAAGCATACAATACATTAAAAAGGCTTGGATTTAAGGTAAGAGTTAAACAACTTCCAAACTTCCTTCCAGAAAAAGCAGATGTTCAGGACCTGTATATTTACCTAAAAGGTGATAGTAGCAAGTTTAAAACAACACTGCAAAACCTTGTAGAAGTAGACGTCAGCAAAGCTAAAAAACAGGAAAACACAGTATTAGACATTATAGAGAGTCTTCAGATAGATAAATTAGAGCAGCTGCGAATAGACGGAGAAATCTTTTACAGACTACATTTTAAAAACGGAGAATGGATAGAACTTGAGGACAAAGACCTTGCAAGCAAAAGAAGATTTTCAATAAAAATTATGAACCAGATTGGTGTTTTAGTAGACTTCGGGAAAGAATTTAAGGAGCTGATTAATACACTTCTTTCTAATCAAGAAATAAAAATAATAGGCTATTCAATCATTGAAGAAATTCAGGATGAAATCCAGATTATTCTTTCAAGAATGTCTACAACAGATGAAATATTAGAAATAAACCAGTATCCACAAAAATACATAGACAAAGAAAACGGAAAGGCTTACGTAAAAAGAAGCTTTTTAGAAGCATCCCTATCTAAAAACTACAAAAGAAGAGACATAACAGAGGCAATAGATAAGTTAGGTGGAAGACAGGAATTCCCAGTTGTAAGACTAAACGATAAAAGAAAAACCATCAGGGCAATATCATTCCCGATTGATATTTTACTAATAGAAGAAGAGGAAAACCTTCCAGAAACACAGGAGCAGCAGGAAACTCATGAAGAAAAATCCTTTGAAAATTTAGATGCCCAGATAAAAAACCTTGAAAAAGATATTTTCGGGGACTTTGAAAATGAAGAAGAAAAAGATACATTCAAACCAACTGAATATGGAGATGATGATGATTATGTCCCTATATAGTGGCACACTTTACCACACTTTGGCCACACTTTTAAAAGTGGCTCAAAGTATTGAAAATAAAGGGGTGCCACACTTCCACACTTTTTTTTAAAAAATTTTTTCAAAAAAGAAAAAAAATAAAAAATTTCCGTGGAAAGTGTGGCAACCATTGAAAATAAAGGTTTTACCAGAAAAATAAAAAGTGTGTAAAACTGTGGAGGACGTGCCAGATGAGTTTAATAAGAATAGCAGGACCCCCGGGGACGGGAAAAACAACAAAAGCAATGCAGATAGTACAGGAGAATGAAGATAAAAGCATTGCTTTTATTAGTTATACAAAATCTGCCATAAAGTCAGCAGTAGAAAGATTAGACTTTAAAATATTGAATAGTCCTCATAATCACTTTAGGACACTACACAGCCTGTGTAGTAAACTGCTCAAGATAGATGAATTAACCGTACTGACAGAAAGAGAAACAGAAAAATGGGCTGAAAGTCTAAAACTAACCCCAGAACAAAAAGACACATTTTTATCTATATATGACTATCAGAGAAACGCCCTTATACCAGACAAACATTTAAGTTTACTTGTTATGGATATAGACAGGTATAAAAAAATCAGAACAGAATATGAAAAATTTAAAAAAGAAATTAATAAGTTTGACTATACAGATATTATTTTTTATGCCTACAAGTTTAAAGTGTATCCACCAGTAGAACTGCTAATCATAGATGAAGCTCAAGACTTATCAAGACTACAATGGACGTTAGTTAACTTCTGGATAACAAAGATACCAGAAACAATAATAATAGGAGATGATGACCAGACTATATATTCACACCTTGGAGCAGACCCAGACTTTTTTATAAAACTAAAACCCCATTTACACGATGAACTGTTAGTTTCTTACAGACTACCTAAAGTAATATACAGATTTTCTAAAAAAGTAATAGAAAAAAATAAAAATAGAATACAAAAAAAATTTAAACCTCATAATAAAAATAAAGAAGGTCAGATTATATACTCTAATGTAGATACAGCAGTAGAAAAGTCTTTAAAAGACAAAAAAAGCCTTTTTTTACTATACAGAAATAGAAGATATTTCAAAGAGGCTGAAGAATACCTTAGAAAAAACTTTATACCTTATACATATATAGGACATTCTTCAGATAACGTTTTCTTGATTTATAAATCAATACTTGAAGATAAACCCATAACAATAGAAGAACTTAAAATATTATTAAAGGTAGTAAATGTAAAGAAAGAAGAAAAAGATAAAGTCAGAAAATCCCTTTATAAATACAGTGCAAAAGATGTAATTATAGATGACCCATACATAAACGCCTTTTTAGAGCTTGTAAGAAAAACAGGCATTTATGAGCTATTCAAAGACAGAAGCTTTAGTACAGTTGTTTACTGGGAATACATAATCAAAAAATACAAACACTACGAGATAGTAGATACCCCTATAAAAATAGGAACTATACACAGCAGCAAAGGATTAGAAGCTGACAATGTCTATCTATCCCTAAAGCAAACAAAACAAACGTATTTAAAATCTGACATAGAAACAGAAAGAAGGATTTTTTACGTAGGCATAACAAGAGCAAGAGAAAAAGTTTATATACCTTTAGATAATGGAAAAAGATTTTTTAATCTTTAAAATATTAGGAGAATAAAGATGGATAAAGAAAAATTAATACAAATAACAGCAGATTTATATATAGAGGGGCATAATGTAAATGAAATAGTAAAAATATTGCAAAATAAGTGCGAAAAACCTCCACATATTGCAACAATTTACAGATGGATTAAGAAAAATAAAGACAAGTGGGATTTAAAAAGAAAACAAAAACAAATACTTCAAGTAGAAAAAGTAAATAAAGAACAAAAAGCTCTTGAAGAAAAAATACAGATAGAAGTTGATAAAGCAGACCAACTGGATTACGAAGATCTCAATCAACTGCAACAAAGATATAAAGAAATAGCTATGAATGAATACAAACCAAGGGCTGTTGAAATAGTAATACAGTGCATAAAGTTAAAAAGAGAAATAAGGGAAGGGTTAAAACCAGAACAAGACAATCAAATTAAAATTGTTTTAGATGTACCGGAGAAAGGAGAAGGATGGGAGGAGTAATAAAAGTAAAATATACTCCAACAAATAAGCAGAAACTTTTTCATTCCTGCCCAGCTGATGAAGCATTATTTGGTGGAGCAGCAGGTGGGGGAAAGTCTGTTGCAATGGTAATGGATGCTCTTCATTATGGGTTAAAGTATCCTAATTCAAATATAATATTATTTAGAAGGACTTACCCAGAGCTTGAAAGTTCTTTAATAGAAAATGCCTTACTTTTCTATCCTTCTCGTCTTTATATCTATAATCAGAGCCAAAGAATAATGAAGTTAATTAATGGGTCAAAGATTTTATTTAGGTATATGGAAAATAGGAAGGATGCTACACGATATCAGGGGGCTGAATTTCAATATATAGGATTTGATGAACTTACCCATTTCTCAATAGACCAATACGAATTTTTGAAATCAAGACTTCGAAGTTCAAGAAAACAACCAAAATATATAAGGACTACAGCTAACCCTGACCCTTACAACCCTGCTAATAATGAATGGGTAAAAAAATACTTTGTTAAGTTTTCCAAACCTTACACTCTTAAAAGGGATGAGTTTGGGAAAACCAGAGCATATATACCAGCAAATGTTTACGATAACCCATTCCTTTTAGAAAGCGACCCAGATTATATAAAAAGATTAGAAAGTCTCCCTGAACTTGAAAAACAAGCTTTTTTACATGGAAATTGGGATATACAAAGAGAAGGGATTGTATATGATAACTTTAATCTTGAAAAGCATATTAAAAGAATAGAAATAACAGAAAAATTCCAAATACTTGCAGGAATTGATTTTGGGGCAACTAACCCAACAGCTGTTTTATTCATTGCAACAGATGGAAATATATTTTATATCTTTGATGAAATATATACATCAGAATTGCTTTTAGATGATTTGGCAAGAGAAATAAAACTCCGTAAACCTAAAATAATATACGCTGACCCATCAGGAAAAGGAAATATTAGAGAACTTAGAATAAAAGGAATAAATATTCAACCGGGAATTAATGATGTTCTTGCAGGGATTCTTCACGTAAAGCAACTAATACAGGATGATAAAGTCATAGTAGACCCAAACTGCGAAAATTTTATTA
>CAZEYS010000077.1:0-4612 GCA_964516095.1 uncultured Aquificales bacterium | reverse complement strand
CTGTGAAAAGTGAACTCTTATTTGATGGGTTCTTCCAGTATGCAATTTTATATCTACTAATGATAAATTGTGTTTTTCCCATCTCTTTTCAGTCCAGTATTCTGTCAATGCGTCTCTTAAATTTGTAGATACTACCCCCATTTTTTGCCTATTATAAATAGACCTTCCAATCGGTAAATCTATAAAACCATGGTCATTCTTCACAATACCGGTAACAATAGCTTTATATCTTTTATCTACTGTTCTATTTTGAAACTGCTGTTGAAGGTTCTTATGGGCAAACTCTGATTTTGCAACTATTAAAAGGCCTGCTGTTTCTTTGTCCAGCCTGTGAACAATACCTGCTCTTTCTCTTCCTCCATAATTTGATACATTTTCAAAATGATATAAAAGAGCATTGACTAATGTCCCTGAAGTATGACCAGCTGAAGGATGGACTACCATATGAGGTGGTTTATAAACTACAGCTAAATCTTTATCTTCATAATAAATTTTAAGAGGAATATTTTCAGGTTTAACATCTAATTTTTCTGGAGGAGGAACCAAAAGCGTTATTTCCTGACCCTCTTTGAGCTTTATAGAAGGTTTCTTTAATGGTTTGTCATTCTCTAAAACATTACCCTGTTTTATTAATTTCTGGTAATAAGACCGTGAAAACTCTGGATATACCTTTGATAAAAATTGGTCTAATCTAAGATTTTCATACTCTTTATCTACTTTGAATGTGAGAATTTCTTTATTTTCCATTTATTATACTTACACTGTGGGATGTTCCTATTCTATCTGCTCCAAATTCTATCATCTTCAAAGCAGTATTCAGGTCTCTAATTCCACCAGAGGCTTTTATTTTTAACTTTCCTTTGGATATCTCTTTAAAAAGACGAATATCTTCTAATTTTGCACCTTCTGGGGCAAAACCTGTTGAAGTTTTCAAAAAATCTGCCCCAGCTTCTATTAATATTTCTACTGCTTTGAATTTCTCTTTTAATCTTAAATAGGCAGTTTCTATTATAACTTTGTGTACCAAAGGTTTTGTATATTCTATGATAGTTTTTAGTTCTTCCAAAACATAGTCGTAATTTCCTGATTTGAAAGCAGAAAGGTTCCACATAATATCAAGCTCATCTGCCCCATCATCTTGTGCAGATTTTGCTTCTATTAACTTTGTTTTAAGTTTATTGGCTCCCAGTGGAAATCCTATAACAGTTATAACTTTTATATCAGTGTCCTTTAAAATATCTTTTGCATACGAAACAAAAAAAGGATTTACACAAATACCATAGAAACCGTATTTTATCGCTTCATCACATAATCTTTTTATATCTTCATATGTTGCATATGGTTTTAGATTTGTATGGTCTATGTATTTAGCTATGTTTGAAGACAAATCCATACCATAAATCCTCAGGTTTATCTTCTGATTCAGGCTGACTTTTTTCTTCTATTTTCTCTAACTTATTTTTTCGTGCCATTTCCAGTATTTTTTCCCTTTCTTTATCTTTAAAAATACCCGATATTATTAAGTATTTATCAAATAAATTCACAAGTTTGTCAAATACTTTTTCAAATACTTCAAGCTGTATGTTTGCAATAACCACATCGTATCTGTCATTTATTTCGTTAATATCTTTTAACATACAATTAATGTTTACTTCATTTTCCCATGCATTTGTTTTACATTCGTTTATTGCCTCATGATGAATGTCTACAGCATCAACTTTAGATGCTCCAAGCTTAGCAGCAGCTATTGCAAGTACCCCTGAACCAGTACCGGCGTCTAAAACAGTATCTCCTTCTTTTATGTATTTAGGAAGTAAAGATAGTGCTATTTGCGTTGTTGCATGTTTTCCAGTGCCAAAAGCCATACCTATTTTAAGTTTAATTGGAATTAAATCGTTTCCTTTGTAAACCTCCCACTCTGGTATTAAAACGAATGGAGGTATTTTTATAGGTTCAAATCCTTCTTTCCATGCCTCTTCCCAATTTACCTCAGGTACCTCTTCTTCTAAAAGAAGCTTCCCATTTCCCAAATCTTCAAAAACTTCACTTACACCTTCTTTAATTGTATCAACTTCTTCATCTTCAGCGTATATGGCAAATATCGTTTCATTTTCATCTTTATTTAATATCTCATATCCGTATCCATTAAACTCTACCAGAAATATTTCAAAAAGCTCAGTTGGTATTGAGTAAATCAGTTTCTTCATCTTAAACCTTTTCTACAAGAAATATTAAATTTCCATAGGTATCATATTCGGTTGTTATTTGAAAGGTTTTTCCATCAATAAGCTGGTCAAAAATTATATAGTTATATATATTCACTTTACCATTACTTTTTATTCTTACTTTTCTTAGCAGTTTTCCTTCTTCTGTGTCCAATATGTAATCCACCTTTAAATAAGGTCCGTCTGAATGCTGTATCTGCTCTATTTTGTCAATCTTTGGTAAAGATATAGTTTCAACATTTTCTATCCAATCATCGTAGAGTTCTTCAAATTGAACTACTATTTTTCCGTGTTCTTCTATTTTTTCTGCTGATAGATTTTCTTTTTCTATTTCAAAAATATCTTTTACTTTATTTAGAACTTTTATAAATTTACTCTTTACTTGCTTTTGGATACCTTCTTCCAATTTACTCCTCTTCTTTACCCTTCCTATATGTATTATACATATAATCTTCCAATTTAGTTATCTGTATTTTAGGCATTCTAACAAGTGCTTTTTCTTGTTCTTCTAAATCTTCTGCATATCTCATCTTTATTTCTTTTTCTATATAATCAAGTAAAAACTCTATCTGTTTTTGTAACTGTTCTATTTGTTCTCTCATTCTAAGTATTGCATCAACTCCAGCTAAATTCACCCCAAGTTCCCTTGTCAAAAAGAGTATAAACTCAAGTTTTTCTATATCTTCTTGAGAGTATAATCTTGTTTTACCTTCTGTTCTTGATGGAGTTAAAAGTCCCTCTCTTTCATAAAGTCTTAAAGTCTGAGGATGGATATTAAACATTCTTGATACTGCACCTATCATATATAAAGGTTCTTTTTTCTTATCGTTTTTCATGGCTATTCACCTCTTAAAAATTTTTTTCTTCTAATTTCTCGAATCTATTTTTTATTTCAGGAATTTCTTTTTCCAGTTTATCTATAAGCTCTTGTCCTTTTTTGGATAATTCATTTATAGAAGGTATAATCACATTAACCACAACGAATAAATCCCCATATCCTGATGATTTTAAACGAGGCATTCCCTTTCCTGGTATTCTTACTTTTTCTCCGCTTTGAGTACCTGGTTTTATCTCGACTTCAACATTTTTCCCATCTAAAGTTGGAACCTGTAATTTTGTTCCTTTTATAGCTTCAACTACATTTATATTAGCTTTTATATATAAGTTATCTCCACGTCTTGTGAATAAAGGATGAGGTTTTACATTTACTACTATCCATAAATCACCTGAAGGACCTCCAAATTTACCACTATGTCCTTTACCTGGAACCCTGAGTTTACTTCCGTTATCTACCCCTGGAGGAATTCTAACTTTTACAACCTCTGTTTTTAGTACCTGACCTTTTCCATGACAGCTTTTACATGGTTCATATAGATAACCTGTACCTTCACATCTTGGACAGACCTGGGCGATTTGCATAAAACCAGCATTATAAACTATCTGTCCACTACCTCCACATTCTGGACAAACCTGAGGTTTGCTACCTGGTTCTCTACCTGTTCCTGCACATCTTTCACATGTTACGTATCGTGGAACTTCTACACTTAAGGTTGTTCCTCTGTATGCATCTTCCAATGATATAGAAATTGTCTGGAAAATATCTTTACCTTTTGTTGCCCTTCTTTTATTTTCTGTGGTTTTTTGCCGTCTACTGCCAAAGAAACTTCCTAAAAATTCGTCTAAATCTTCAAAAAGGTCAAATCCTCCTCTTCCAAAACCTCCAAAATTTCTGAATAAATCTTCAAAATCTTGAGTATTTGCACCTGCACCTGAGCCTGAAAATGCAGCATGCCCAAACTGGTCATACATTTTTCTTTTTTCCGGGTCTGATAAAACCTGGTAAGCTTCACTTATCTCTTTAAATTTTTCTTCTGCTTCTTTATTACCGGGATTTAAGTCAGGATGATATTTTCGTGCAAGTCTTCTATAGGCTTTTTTTATCTCATCTTGAGTTGCATTCCTACTTACTCCAAGTATTTCATAATAGTCTTTTTTCATTTTATCCCCATTAGTTTTAATTTTTATTACTAATAATATATAACTTTAGTATAGTATTGTCAAATTTTTTAAAATAAAAGCTATTAAAGTGAAAAAAAACCCTTTTTATTTTAAGATATTATTGTTTAATTATTGTAAGCCTTTTATATTTAAAGTTAGTTTGTCTTAACTGCTAGGTTTAAGTATAGGAGGTATACATGTTTAAAAAACTATCAGTAGCCACAAAACTACACATTCCAATTGTGTTATCTTTAATAGTTGGTCTTATTATACTTCTCATTATTAATGTACTTC
This sequence comes from uncultured Aquificales bacterium, assembly GCA_964516095.1. Lineage (GTDB taxonomy): Bacteria > Aquificota > Aquificia > Aquificales > Hydrogenothermaceae > Hydrogenothermus. Next base: position 95 of record CAZEYS010000077.1, on the reverse strand, counting down.
AAATTTCCAATATAGAAAAGCGAGTATACAATGAAGAATTAAAAAGGAACAGAAGAAGAGAAAAAAGTAGTTACTAATACAACAAAAATATCTAA
>CAZEYS010000076.1:0-4722 GCA_964516095.1 uncultured Aquificales bacterium | reverse complement strand
ATGACGATATCTGATAAATGTGAATATTTTACTATTCGCTTTATTGCTTTTATGTTATTATGAAAATCTGTTCCTGCGAGTATTCTGATGAGCATTTGATTTGGGAGAAAGAACTTATTTTTAAAGATTTTTATGTGTTTATGTTAATCTGTAGAATAGAAAAATTTCCTTATTTAGTTATTTTCTTATTCATTCGACAATTAATATTAATCAAGTAAATTGTTTGTTCTATTGGATAACTTTTTATATTTCCATTAATATCTCTAACAACTATAATAGCTATTTCTTTCTCAATATCTACAAGTTCCTCAATGTAAGATGGTTTATCTATAGCATCCTTTAAATCTTCTTCTTTTTGTATTATTACAACACCTCTACCGTCATATCCGCCAAATTTAACTTTTTGGACTACAGGTATATATTCCCTTATTTCTTCGATGCTCTCTACTTCTTTAAAAAATGGAACAGGAATTCCTTTTCTGTAGAAAAATTCCTTTTGATTATATTTATCCTGGATTATTTCAAGTATTTCTATTTGAGGAAATACTTTTTCCATATCTACATTTTCTTTTAATGTTTTTGTATCAATTTGCTCTATCTCATAAGTTATAACATCGCATTTTTTATTGAGAATATGTAATTTTTCTGGGTCATTTACACTTCCAACTATCTGATTTGCAACCATAGAAGCAGGACATTCTTCAAGTGGGTCGAGAACGATTACATTAAAGCCTAGCTTCCTTGCTTCTTGGGCAGTCATCTTCGCAAGTTGTCCACCACCTAATATTCCAATAGTAAAGGATGTTGGGTTTTTGATATGAATTTCTTTAAGTTTCAGTATGATTTACCTCCTTTTAATTTTTGCTGTTAAAATATTCTAATATTTTAATTACATTTTTACGGAGGAGTTTTAAAACTTGGAAATATATCTTCCTATTGCAGGTATTGAGATAAATATATTTTACATTATTTTACTGGGTGTGGTTGTAGGTTTTTTGTCAGGATTAATGGGAATAGGAGGTGGAATTATACTGAACCCTGCTCTTATTAAGATTGGGGTTCCTCCTGTTGTAACAGTTGGAACTTCTGTATCTCAGATGGTAGGAGCTACTGTTTCCGGATTCTTAGCTCATCTAAAACTAAAAAATATAGATATGAAAATGGGCTGGATAATGGTAATTTCTGGATTTGCTGGAGGTGGTCTTGGTGTACTCTTAACACGTTTTTTAGAAGATGCAGGTTATTTTAGAACTTTTGTACTTTCATTATACACATTTTATTTAGGTTTTACTGGTATAACAATGTTTTTAGATGTGTTACGAAAAAAGAAAAATAAAGAAAAATCAAAACTGAAGGAGTTTATAGATAACCTTCCACTGAAAATGAAGTTCCAGTTCACAGAAATATCTGTTTTAGTTCCAATTGGTATTGGTGCTTTTTCAGGATTTTTAGCAGCTGTTATGGGAGTTGGTGGTGGCTTTGTTGTTATACCAGCACTCATTTATCTGGCTGGTTTTCCTGTTCAAAAAGCTGTTGGTATGAGCTTATTTCAGATGATATTTGTCACTGCTTTTTTAACATATTTTCATGCAGTTGTTAACCATGGAGTAGATATTGTTTTAGCAGCTATTTTAATGGCTGGCTCATCATTCGGTGCAGTATTCGGTGCAGCTGTGGGACAAAAAATTGATAAGGAAAAAATAAAATTTATAATGGCTCTTTTGGTAACTTCTGTTGCTGTAATGAGCTTTTATCAACTGTTTTTTGAAAAACCAAAACCTAAATTACCCCTAACAGAGGTTTTAGATAATCCTATTGCAAAATTTGCATTTGAACATCCTCACATTTACGGTATTTTGGTTATTGTTTTCAGTGTCATATTTGGATTTATCATAAGCAGTTTAACACATAGATTAAAAGTCTATATTGAAGTAAAACTTGAGAAGCTAAAACATAAAAATGCTTAAAATAGGATGGATAGATTTTCTAAACACTTTACCTTTTAATTTTGAAAGGGCTGGTATAAAACCTTCTTTCCAGTATAAACTTGTTAAGGATGTTCCATCAATTCTTAACACAAAACTTAGAAAAGGAGAAATAGACCTGGGAATAGTTTCGTCAGCAGAGTATATTGAGAACTTTAAAAACTATCTTATAATTCCTGATTTTTCTATTTCAGCAATAAATAAGGTTTATTCAGTAGCCATTTTTTCTAATCGAGAACTTACAAAAATAGAGAAAATATTTTTAACTAAAAAATCTAAAAGTTCCAGATATTTAACCAAGATAATATTTGAAATTTTTCTTAAAAAAAAGGTTTTATATCTTGACCTTCAAGATATTAACCGTGTAAAAAAAGATGCTATTTTACTGATTGGAGATGAAGCAATCTTATCTCTCAATAAATTTAAATATGTATATGATCTCTCTGAAATATGGTATAAAAATGAGCATCTGCCTTTTGTTTTTGCGCTCTGGGTAGTAAGGAAAGACAGCTTTTTAAAAAAAGAAAAAGAGATTAGAGAATTTATTGATGTTTTATCTATATCTCAAAGAGAAATCTTTGACAATTTAGATAAATATCTTGAGAATAATAAAATTGAAAAGCAGTTCTTGAAATTTTATTTAAAAAACCTGGATTACTCACTTAATGAAAAGCATATAAATAGTTTACGCACGTTTTCATGTTACTTGCACCAGTTGGATATCATAAAAGAAGAACCTGAATTTGACATTATAACCTTTTAATTTCTTTTAAGACATAGTCTCCAATAAAGTTTTCAAACTCTTTATTCCCAAGATGATATGCCGTCCATAAATGCAAGCATTTTATTTTAAAAGGTTTTTCCCAGAAATTTTTTATTCCTCCAATACCAACAGATTTGTCAAGAAGAGCTTTCTTAAATACTTCAGGTATATCTGGATTATTTTGGACAAAAATTTCTCTATTTTTTATCTCCTTTTTATGAAGCTGAACCAAATGATTAAAAATTTCGTCATTCTCAGTGATAATTTTCGAAAGTTTTTTTATATCACCCCTTGCTTCAAGCTTAGATATTAACCTGTCTAATTTTTTATCATAAAGCCAGTATCTTGTTGGATTTGGTTGCTTTTGTTTGTTAACTCTACTGTATATGATGTAACCAAGGTCATAAATCATAGTATTCTAACCTTTTTCACCTTAAGCTGTTAAAATATTAATTATAAATTAGGCAGGAGGAAAAATTTTAAAAATGATAAAACTAAACATAGAAAAATTTGGTGAATACGAATTTGAAGATGGAATTACACTAAAAGAAATAATTCAAGCATTAGAAGGAGAAGGAAAAAAAATAAAAAATATTGTAGGGGCCAAGTTAAATGATGAGATAATAGACATTCACACTCCAATAAGAAAAAGTGGTAGTTTAAAATTTTTAACTCCTAAAGATAAAGAAAGTCTTGAGATACTAAGACACTCATTAGCTCATATAATGGCACAGGCGTTAAAGGAACTTTACGGTACAGATAAGGTTCATCTTGGTATTGGTCCCACAACAGATGTTGGATTTTTCTACGATGTGGAAGTTGAAGGAAAAAGACTTTCCGAAGAAGATTTACCAGTAATAGAAGAAAAAATGAAAGAAATTATTCAAAGAGACTGCCCAATAGAAAGGCAAGAACTTTCCCGAGAAGAAGCTATTGAACTTTTTGAGAATATGAAAGAGTACTACAAAGTAGACCTTATAAAACACGACATACCGGAGACAGAACCTATATCTATATATAAACAATGTGATTTCATAGACCTTTGTAGAGGTCCTCACATTCCTTCTACAGGGAAGGCTCCATTTGCATTTAAACTGTTTTCTATTGCAGGAGCTTACTGGAAAGGAAAAGAAACAAACCCAATGCTTCAGAGAATATACGGAGTTGCCTTTTGGACCGAAAAAGAACTAAAAAAATATCTAAACATGCTTGAAGAAGCTAAAAAAAGAGACCACAGAAAAATAGGAAAAGAACTTGAGCTTTTTATGATTGATGAAAATGTAGGTGGTGGTCTTGCAATATGGCTTCCAAAAGGGGCAATAATAAGAAACGAAATAGAAACACAGTGGAAAAAAGAACACACAAAAAGAGGTTATCAACTGGTTTACACTCCTCATGTCGGTAAAGAACAGCTCTGGCAAACTTCAGGTCACGTTAATTTTTATAGGGAAAATATGTTCCCTGAAATGCAAATAGAAGAAGAAGGGTACTTTGTTAAACCTATGAACTGTCCTTTTCATGTTGAAATTTACAAATCTAAACAACGTTCATATAAGGAACTTCCTCTAAAATTAGCAGAACTTGGTACAGTTTACAGATATGAAAGAAGTGGAGTTTTACATGGGCTTATGAGAGTTAGAGGCTTTACCCAGGATGATGCACACATTATATGTAGAGAAGACCAGGTGGAAAATGAAATTAAAGATGTTCTTCACTTTGCAATAGAAACACTTAAATCTTACGGTTTTGATGAGTTTCAGGTGTTCCTTTCAACAAGACCGGAAAAGTATGTTGGTGATGACAGAATGTGGGAAATTGCCACAGACTCTCTAAGAAAAGCCATAGAATCAGTTGGATTAGATTACGAAGTTGATGAAGGTGGAGGTGCCTTTTACGGACCTAAAATTGACGTGAAGATAAAAGATGCTATAGGTAGAATGTGGCAATGCTCAACAATTCAGTTTGATTTTAATC
>CAZEYS010000075.1:0-5057 GCA_964516095.1 uncultured Aquificales bacterium | reverse complement strand
AAAAGCACACCAATCAAGAGCTTGCGCATGCAGGTCCTTTTTGGTTTATTATACTTATATAATATCCTTACATCAAGCATCAAGCCCGTTATTATACGAAGGTTAAAAAGCCTGTGATGTAGAAAGGGCTATCAAATAACCTCGTAGGTGTTCAAAGGCAAAAAGCCTGAATATAAGTAGGAGGTAAATATGAAATGTATCAACGTTGGAATTGATGTTTCAAAAAATAAACTTGACATCTGTCTTTTAGGTGATAATCTTGAAGAGTATCTTACCATTATTAATCGCAAATCTTCCATAAAAGACTTCATCGATTTTCTTCTTGAAGATCATCCAAATAGTTCCATCTATGTAGGCTATGAGGCAACTTCCACTTATATGATCCCACTTCAAGAGGTTTTAAAAGAGTATCCAAATATAAAATCAAAGATGATCAATCCTTACTACCTACATCATTTCTTTAAATTTCAAGGTATTAAAGAAAAAACTGATAAAAGTGACGCTTATGGCATTGCTCTTTTTATTTCAAAACAACCTGATGAGTTTTTTTCTGAAGAAAAAAGACATTATCGCAATATTTTCCAGCCTTATATTACAGCTCTTGAGCATTTGAAAAAGCATAGAGTTCAACTTAAAAATCTAATGCACTCTCAAAAAGGGCTTCTTGATGATGATTTAAAAGAGCAAATAAGAGATATTGAGCGAAAAATTAAAGAGCTTGAGTATGAGATTGAAAAAAGAGCAAAAGAAAAAATGAGGCAAGAGATACCTGAATATGAGGATATTCAAAAGAAGATTGAAGGTGTTGGCTTTATAACTTTGCTTTATGTCCTTCCTTATATTGCCGATAGTTACAAAACAAAATCTTTCAAACATTTTCAATCATTTTTTGGTCTTAATCCAATTCGCTATGAGAGTGGCATTTCTGTTAAAAAAAATCCAAAAATCTCTAAACGTGGTAACGCAAATGTTAGAAAAATTCTTTATATGTCCACGCTCTCTTCTTTACGGTGTAACAAAATAATTCAAGAAAAATTCAATCGCCTTATAAATCAAGGAAAAAAGAAAAAAGTGGCTCTCATCGCTTGTTCCGCTCATTTGTTGCGGGCTATTTATAAAACTTTCGTTCACCTAAAAAGTCCTGAAATATGTCTAAAAGTGACGTAAAAATCTATATCGCACTTTTGGAGTTACTAAGGGATAAAATCCCTGTCACTATCGAAACGCTTGCAAATAGAGCAAACGTTACGAAAGGTTTGATCTACTACAAAATAAACAACTTATATCTTAAAAAAAAGGAGTAACAATGGCAACGACTAAAACAAAAACTCATGATGAGTTCTTGAGTGATAGTCAAAAGGTTTTTGATGTAGCTTTACAGCTACTAGATAGGCTTGAAAAAAATCGTGGTGAGATGGGTATCGTTCTTAAGTCAAAAGAGTTCGTTGAAGGTAAAGAAGTTATGGATGAGGATGGTAATCCTGTTATCACTCCTGATGGCTCTATAAAGAAGTATCCTGATAGTTACTTCATCGAGTTTTCTAATGCTACCTTCGGCACTTATAAAATGCGTGTTGATAAAGAAATCTATGAAAAACTTGTTGTTGGTGAGAGATACTATCTTACTTATCAACTTGAGGCTAAAGAGATTGTTGCAAAAAGTAAAAGTGGTTTTGAGTATGTGAGCAGGCAAATTGTTCTTAAGCCTATCCACTTTGAAAATTTTAAAGATGTTAGGGTGGCTTCTTAAGCCCCCCTGATTGTCAAGGCTCCTACCCGTGACACTAAAAAGCTTTAGGAGAGTTAGAGTATGCAGTTGATAGGTGAGCCAATAATCGTCCATCAAGGTGTTGATACTTTGGTTCTAAACTTCAAACTCCTTGATGCTGTCGCTTATGCTTCAACTTACAAAAAGCTTCTTGATAAACTCGAAGTTCTTAAAAAAGAGGCTCAAAGAAAAGAAGATTTCGGCACTAAATTTGTTCGTGATAATCTTGATCTATGTCTTGGTGAGTTTTTGATAAGTTCTAAAGGTAATCATCGTTATCGCTTCTATATTGAAAATCAGGATTTTTTGGCTTTTCTATCTACTGCTCCTGTTGGTTCTAACCTTCCACAAATTCAAGTCCACTTTCGTGCGAAATTTCTTTTTAAAGAAGGTTTGAAGAAGGCTATTGATCTCGTTGAAGTCTTTATTCAAAAGGCTTTTGGTAGCACTCAATATACTCGTGAAATAGCTCGTATTGACTTAACTACTGACGTTATGGGGATTCGTTATGATGGACTTGATATGTATCGTTTTCAAACTATTATGGGGCAAAAAAACTTTGTTGAAGTTGCAGACATCAAGACTTTCGGGCGTTTTTACAAAGTTCAAGGCTTTACTTTTGGTTCTGGCGATAAACTCTTTCGTATTTATGACAAAAGCGAAAAAATAAAGCGTTCTCCTGAAGAAGCTTATATTGAAGATAAGTGGCGTTACAATGGTTTTGATGGTAGTTCTCCTGTTTTTCGTCATGAAGTTCAATTAAGGCGTGAAGTTCTTAAGCGTTTTATACCTAATAGTTATGATGAAGTAAAATGGCTTTTTAATAATGTTGGTAAATTGTGGAAGTATGGTGTTAGTTTATTGGAGTGGGTAGATTTAAGTGATGATGAAGTTCTAAAAGTTGTCAAAGGTATGAGTTCTGATGCTCGTCGCCAAATGTTTTATCGAATAAAGAATGATGAAAATCGATACAAATTCTGGCAACTTCTTGATGTCTGGGACAATCAATATCAAACTCTCCCTGATATGTATGCAAAAGAGCTTAAAACTCCTAATCTTAAGACTGCTGAAAAGTATTTAAAAGCGTTTATTTCGAGTGTTTATAAGGTTATGGGTACTGATCCTTCTAATCTTTCGAGTGTTGTTTATAAGATCAATACTGATCTTTACAATGATAAGGGTTATACTATTCATGATTATGCAGTTAGTCGTCTTGCTGATAGTATCTCTCGTTATGCAAAATATGCACTTCAAGGCGGTTTTATCCCTGAATGGGATTATAGTGAGGTTGTAAATCGTAGTATGTGGGATTTTACTGATGTCTTACGTAATGTATCTGATCGAAATTTGATTAAGCCTATCAATAAAGTTTTGGAGGTTGTAAATGGCTGATTTTTTTAGTGTTTATGATGATATTGCTGATTTTATAAAGCATGTTGAGGGTCTTGAATTGTTCCCTTATGTTGATACAGTAGGAAAATTGACTATTGGATATGGTCGCAATCTCTCTGATCGTGGTATTACTAAAAATGAGGCTGAATATCTTTTAATGCAGGATTTGGAGTTTGTGCGTGATGATCTTCTTTCTATTTTTCCTCATTTGGATCAATATCCAAAGGAGATTATTATTGTTCTTGCTTCTATGATGTTTAATCTTGGTAAAGATCGTTTTTTGACTTTTAAGAAATTCATTAATGCGATTAAGAAGCATGATTTTGAAAGTGCAAAAATGGAGATTTTGAATAGTAAAAGGGCTTTTCAAGTTCCTGATAGAGTGAAAAAAGAAGTCTTTTTGATAAATCAATACTTGAGGTCTAAAAATGCTGTTTGATACTCTTTTTGGTTCTGAAGAAGGTGTTAAGAAAATTGTTGATGGTGTTTATAATGGTGTTGATAAATCTTTTTTTACTGAAGAAGAAAAAGCTCAATATTTTTTAAAATTGCTGGAGGCGTATCATCCATTTAAATTAGCACAAAGATTGATAGCTTTACTTTTTGTTATTCCTTATGTTTTTGTTGTTCTGGTTTTTTTAGGTTTGTTTTCTGTTGGTCTTTTTCTACATGATAATGTGATGATTGATGTTTCGCTTGATCTGCTTGATTATGTAAATAAATACTTTGGGGTTCCTGTTTCCATCATTGTTGGTTTTTATTTTGCTGGTGGTGCTATAAATTCTTTAAAAGGAGTTAAGTCGTGATTGCTTTTGTATATATAGGTTTTGAAGAATGTCGGGTTGTCGTTAAAGATGATAATGGGTCAGTTGTTCTTGATCAAATTTTGTCTGATAGTGCTTCTGATTATGATCTTTCTTCGGATTTTAAATATAAAGCTGATTATGGTGTTGTTCAAGTTGTTGATGGTAGTTTGAAGAATATGCGTAACGTTATTTTTAACGTTTCACATCCTTATGTCAGTTATCTTTCTGCTTTTTATCAAGTATCTTAATAAAAGGAGTTATTATGCCTGCTACTCAAGGTAATGTTACTAATCCTAATAAGGTAATTTTGACTTTTGTAAATTCTGATGATTTTTATTCATTCTTGGTTAGAATTACTGATGGCACTAATGACGAAGTTCATGAGTATGATAGTTCACTTTTTTATGATGGTCAATCTATTGATTATAGTAAGACTTTTAGTTATGATGGTTTTGACGTAATTGTAGAGTTCAAACTGAGTTCTGGTCGTTTTGAGCATTACGTTCGGCGTTCTGATGGTGAATTTTTAGATTTTGAGATAAATTTTCCTCCTCGTTTTGTTGATTATGCTTCTTCTAGTATTCTTAATCAGTTAAACTCTATAATTGATAAATTATCTGATTTTGATAATGTTTTGAGTGATATAAATTCTTCTACTGATGATGTTAATAGTAGTATCAGTAGTCTTAATTCTCTGGTTAATACTAAAGCAACTGATTTATCTTCATTGATTTCAAGTCAATCTCAATCAATTGTAAATCTTATAAATTCAAAGTCTGATGAAATTTCTAATTCAATAAGTCAAATTAGTCAAAATTTATCTGTTGATCTTTCTAACATTTCTTTTGTTAGTTTGAATGGTTCACTTGGTAGTTATAAAGATGGTTCTCGTGTATCTGTTCAAGGTCTTGCTGGTATTTATATAGTTAAGAGTAGTTTTATGTTGAAGAATGATCAAAATAACTACATTATTTGTTATCAGCTTGAGAGTGAGGATCATAGTAGTTCATTGATAGTTCCTAATATCTTTGTTTCTCTTGCTCAATAAGGAGTTATTATGACTGCTGGTGTTGCTGGTGCGGCTTCTGCCG
>CAZEYS010000074.1:0-5211 GCA_964516095.1 uncultured Aquificales bacterium | reverse complement strand
AGTTAATTTTCTGTCGACCTCCAATCCTGCAAAAAACCCTGGGGATCGACAAACCCTTGATACACAAGGCTGAAACCCTAATTTTACCTTTTCTTCCCTGTGAGATTGAGTCTCAAAAATGACCGATTTTTAGAGGTCGACAAATGGTTGATATTACTTGTTAAAAACCTAAATCTTCTAACAAAAATTGCTTTTTGTCTCAATTACCAGTATTTACTTTTTTATTCTACTTTCTTCTAAGTAATAATAAGGAGGTAAACTTCTTATCCTTGGATCATCAATATGTCTTCCAACTGTAAAGTGATATACTGTATGGAAAGTATTATCCTTTAACCCTAAAATTTCATGGACAACATCATCAAAAAAACATCCAATTCCTGTTCCTCGAAAATTAAAAGCTTCTGCATCTAAATATAATGACTGTCCTATTATTCCGGCTTCCCAGTGTATATTTCTGTATTTAAAAGGTTCTCTTTCTACAATTTCTTTAAAATTTGCAATCATTCCAAGAGAAAAACAGCTATCAGAAGCAATGTCTTGCTTGCAACTTACTACTTTTGCAGTAAACTCAAAATCGCCTTTATATAAAAGGAAAAGTCTATCACTTATCTTTTCCCATAAGAATTCTTTTCTTAGTAAACGCATTAATTTTTCTCTGTCCTTATCATATCTAAAGAAAAAGTAAAGACCTTTTTCCAGCCCCTCAACTCTATGGACAAACAGAAGTAAATTTATTGCCGGAGGCATAACCTTCACATCAAAGGGAGAAAATTTTTCTCTGGGTACAGTTTTATCTAAAATATTAAGAAAAATATCTTTAGGCATATAGCTTTTTCTATCATACGCCATAGCACTTCTTCTTTTTCTAATTATTTCAGGAGCTGAGTATTTTGAAACTGCATAAAAAACAGGTTCTTCATCTATAAGTTTTATCTTTTCTGGATATGTACGTGGTTTTTTTATTATTTGTGCTATTTCATAAATAATATCCCACCTTACATGCTCTTTACTTAATCTATTCGGTTTACCCTTAAAGTCTAAGTTTGCAAATAAAGAAACTATACTCTCTGGAAAATCCAAAGGTACAGTAGATACGTTTGCTGGATACACAAACAGTAGACATTCAGCAAATTCATCTTCGTTTTCTACAAATTGAGTTTTATTAAATCCCAGAATTGTTTCAATTTCCTCATCAGATACAGCATTTAAATATAATACTTTCCAACCAAATAAAGATGCAGCAAATCTGATAGCTGCAATTGCATGACCTATATCTAATTGACAGTATCTGTAGGCTCTCTCTCCATATTTCCATGCTTCTCTCCATAAAATACTTGAAAGGGCTACAAAAAATCCTTCCCCAAAGTAATTCTCTATTTTAGACGCGATTTCTTTTGTTAAATCTGCCCTTTTTTCAAGAGCATGTAATAACGGATTATAATGAAATACCCCATTTAAATTATCGTAATCTGGTATTATCAAGTACCCTTCTGTAGGATGTAGATTACCACTTGAAGGATTCATTCTTACTGCCCACTGAGAACCTGGAATTGATTTCCATGCAGAAATACCCAGAGACAGTTCTAAGAACTTAGATATATTGTCTACACTAAACTTTTTAATTTCACATAATTCGGTTTTGTAAAGAGATTTGTAAATACAGTTAGGGTCTTCTTTTAGTAAAGGAAGCTCGATTTTCTCAGTTCCTTCGTAAAACCTAAATGGTTCAGGTTGATTTTCCCAGTCTAAATATCCTGGCGATTTTGCCAGTCTATCTAAATGATGTTTAGTTCTTTCATGATAATATATAATTTTGTTCATTTCATTCCTCCTACTAATTATCTATAATAATAATAAATTCAAAATAGGGTAAATATCAGGGATACTGTAATGTTGATAACAACAATAAATCAAATGAAAGATATTGTAAAAAATTTAAAAAAAGAAGGAAAATCAATTGGATTTGTCCCCACCATGGGATATTTACATGAAGGACATATATCGTTGATGGAATGCTCAAAGAAAGAAAATGATATAACTATTGTAAGTATATTTGTTAATCCTACCCAGTTTGGGAAAAATGAAGATTTAGATAAATATCCTAGAGACTTAGAAAGAGATTTGGAAATATGTAAAAAGGTAGGCGTAGATTATGTTTTTCACCCTTCTGTTGAAGAAATGTATCCAGATGGGTACTCTACTTACGTTATAATGGAAACACTGGTTGATAAACTATGTGGTAAATACAGACCTGGACACTTTAAAGGAGTACTTACTATAGTAAATAAACTCTTTAACATAATAACCCCAGATAGGGCTTATTTTGGGAAAAAAGACTATCAGCAGTTTATAGTTATAAAGAAAATGGTACAGGATTTAAATATGAATGTTGAAGTAATCGGTTGTCCTTTAATCAGGGAAAAAGATGGCCTTGCTTTATCTTCAAGAAATAAATATCTTTCAAGTGAAGAAAGAAAATCCGCTCTTTCTTTAAGTGAAGCTCTTTTTAAAGCAAAAGAACTATTTGAAAAGGGAATAACAGATGTAAATACTTTAAAACAAGAAATGGAAAAAATACTGCTTTCAGCTCCCCATGTAAAGGAAATTCAGTATATAGAAGTGGTAAATCCTATAACATTAGAGGAAAAAACAAAAGCAGAAAAAGGGGATGTTATCCTTTTAGCCGTTTTTGTTGGAGATACGCGGCTTATAGATAACATCCAATTATAAATTTAGAAGCCTGTATTGCTGTAAGTCTGTGTTAAGGAAACAAAGATAGCGGTAACAATGAAATAAATAATAAACGATATTAACATTATTAGGAAAACTCCGCCAATTGAAGTTCCACCAGATTTTACTACCTGATTTTTAAATAATTCTTCATCTTGGAATGTAGTTTTTAGTTCGACTAATTTGTTATAAGTGTATTTCCCATATAAAAAGTTTCCAAACATTCCAATGCCTATCCATAAAGCAAGCCACACAATTAAACCAACTATAGGTATAAATTCAAGTAAAGTAATTAAAATTACCAGAAAAGCATATAGATACATTTTTCTATAGCCCATCCATAAAGTTGTTGCTAAAAATGCAGCCCAGTTCCATGATATTTTAGAATTTGTAGTTGCCATAACCTTCCACTTGGCAAGATAATAATCTGCATTTTTTTGAACAAAACTTCTGATAATTTCTTCATCAAATTCTTCTAACAATCTTTTAATTTCCATGTTTTTCCTCCCATATAATTTTATTTAAAATTAGCTTAAAACTTCCAATTGTAAATTCAAGTTCCATTTTTACAGGCACTTTTAAATTTTTATCCACCCACAAATACCAGTTACCTGTAGGTCTTAAAAGACCTTTTGTATCAAAATCAGGATGTAAATTCACTTTTATTGTATCGTATTTACTTTTTAATATCTTTAGTTTTTCTTCATTTAGCACCTTAAATGGAACATTGTAACCCTTGCCATCATAGAATATTTTCAAAATTCCATCCTTTTTTCTAAAAATCTGATTATAAAGATATATAGACGATGTGAAAGGGTCTAAATAACCATTATTTTGTATTCTTTTTTTTATGGTTTTTTTATATTTATAACCTTTTTCCGTTAGCTTATACTCCTTTTTTTCAAAAAGTATGTAGTCTTTTGTAAATTTATAAGTATGTATCCATTTATGAGCCCCTTCTATTTGAACAAAGTAAAAAAGTATAGATTTTATACCATTTTTGTTTGCATAATGACTGTATCCGTTGTACTTAACCTGTCTAAATAACGAACCAAGAGGTGTAGAATAAGCATTAGCTGTTATTTTTCCATTTGAATATGTAATACAATTTTCTACTAATGGAAAAATGATATAGTATCCAGTATAACAGGTTGTTAAATCTCTTGCAAAAGAAAAAGAAAAAAAGAAAACAAGAAATATATATATTTTCTTCAAAAATTTATTCCCTTTAAAAACTCTATTAATATTTTATTAAACTCTTCTGGATTTTCAAATGGGGGTAAATGTGCACTGTTTTCTATTTCAATGTATTTAGCCCCTTTGATTCCTTCTGCTATTTTCTTTACAATTTCAGGAGGAGTAACTTTTTCATCATCTTTTCCTGCCACAACTAATGTTGGAACTGTGATTTCTTTTAAGATTGAAGTATTGTCCTCTCTATTTGCAAGAGCAATTAGTGCATTTATAATTCCTTCTTCACTGGCCTGTCTCATTATACATTCAAGCTCTTTCATTTTTGTTTCATTTTCCTTAGTATAAGGACTTGTTTGGGCATCTAACATAGCTTCTATCAAAAACTCTTTACCTTCAGATTTTACTTTTTCTATAGTTATCATGCGTGCTTTTTTTGCTTCTTCAGTGTCTGCTTCTGCCCTTGTTGATACAAAAACAAATCCTTTAACTATATCTCTATGTCTTTTCCACATATCAAACATAATGTACCCACCCATTGAATCACCAACAGCCACTACACTTTTAATTTTATTTTCATAAAGTTTAGATACTATATAATCTGTGTACTGCCTAATTTCTTTAAAAGTTGGGAAAACTGGAGTTTCTCCAAAACCAGGGTAATCCACAGCAATATACGGAACTTTTTTTTCTTCTAAAAATGGAAACTGATATTTGTACATATTGCTGTTTAATGGAAAAGCATGTAAAAATAAGACAGCTTTTTCAGTATATGCTTTCATTTTACCCTCCTTTAAAGATTTTTTAAATCTCTAATTATAAATATATACTCTTTCAGAACCTCTCCTCTATTAGAAAAATTGTTGTTTATATAATCAAGTCTGGTTAAAAATCCTTTTATAAGGTCTTTTTTGTTTTCTTCACAAACTTCATACGCATTCTCTAAATACTTTTTAGCCTTCTTTAGTGAATTTATAGCTTCATCTGTTGCTCCTTCTTGATAAGCTAAATAACTTTTGTAAATTAAGTCTTTAAATATTACTAAATAAATGTATTCCCTGCTTGTTATTTTTATCAAAGGGTCTAAAGCTATTTCCAGAGATTTTTTAGCTGTTTGATACTTTCTCATGTTCAGATTGTCATAAGCTATTGCAATAAATGTCTGTGCATTTTCTATAGTTTCATCAATAAGAGGGACTTTTATATACTTTTTTAGTTTATCAAGGGATAAGATTAAATCACTATTTTTTTCTACTTTATAGGTTTTTATCATATCTTCTATCATATTTT
>CAZEYS010000073.1:0-5268 GCA_964516095.1 uncultured Aquificales bacterium | reverse complement strand
TCCCTTGTTCTCCTTTTTAATTTTTTTTGGCAAATTGAGATTAATTATATCATGAATTGAATATATCCTATGAAAGGTTTAAAATATTGGCTAAATAAACTTAAGATTTTGGGGAAAAGATGGCTCAAATAGGAACTGATTTAACCAGATTTATATTAGAAGAAGAAAGGAAATACCCAAATGCAACAGGTTCCCTTTCTTTAGCTTTAAATACGATTGCCTCTGCATGTAAAATTATTGCTTCCCATGTAAGAATGGCTGGTCTTGCTGATATCCTTGGGAAAGCTGGAAAGGTAAATGTACAGGGCGAAGAAGTCCAGAAACTGGATGAACTATCAAATGAAATACTGATAGAACATTTATCTGACAGTGGAGAGTTTTTCGCACTTGCTTCAGAAGAACTTGAAAAACCTATTTTCCCAGAAAAAGGAAAAAATGGTAAGTATGTAATAGCTTTTGACCCTTTGGACGGTTCTTCTAATATTGATGTGAACGTTAGTATTGGAACTATTTTCTCCATACATAAAAGGATATCTGATGATGAGAAAAACTTTTTACAGGAAGGTTATAAACAAATAGCCGCTGGTTATGTTATTTATGGTTCTTCTACCATGCTTGTTTACTCAACTGGTAATGGTGTAAATGGGTTTACTCTTGACCCTTCAGTAGGACTATTTTTACTTTCTCATCCAGATATAAAAATACCTGAGAAAGGAAAGATTTATTCTATAAACGAAGCAAATGCTAAGAAATGGGATATAGATGGTTTAAAAGACTTTGTTGAAGCTCTAAAAGACGAAGGATATACATCACGATATATTGGCTCTATGGTTGCAGATGTTCACAGGACATTGATAAAAGGTGGCATTTTTGCTTATCCTTCTGATAAGAAAAATAAAAATGGAAAATTAAGACTTTTATACGAAGCAGCTCCAATGGCGTTCTTAATTGAGCAGGCTGGTGGTAGAGCCACAACAGGTAAAATGGAGATATTAGATGTTAAACCAGAAAGCATACACCAGAGAGTTCCAGTATTTTTAGGAAGTAAAAAAGAGATTAACCAACTTCTGGAGTACATCTCTTGCTAACTGAGATTTTAGCAGTTGCTGTTGGTGGTGCCTTAGGTGCCGTATTTAGATTTTTGTCGGTAAATATAGTAGCAAAACTGTTTGGTACTGATTTCCCATACGGTACCTTGTTTGTTAATACGTTAGGCTCTTTTATCCTTGTTTTTTTTATGGTTCTGTTTTTAGAAAAACTATCATTAGACCCATTATGGAGAGTATTTATTGGTGTAGGTTTTTTAGGAGCATTTACAACCTTCTCCTCTTTTTCTTATGAAACTATAGCTTTGTTTCAGTCCGGTGAGGTATTAAAAGGGTTCTTGAATATAATATTGAATAACGTGTTTTCAATTGGGGCTGGTTTAATTGGTTTTTATTTCGCTCGTTCATTAATTTAAATTTGAGAGGTTTATTATGAATATAGAAGGAGAAGCTGTCCTTTTAAGAATTTTTATTGGAGAAGAAGACAGGATTGATGGAAAACTTCTTTACAAAAAAATTGTAGAAGTTCTAAGAGAAAATGATATCGCCGGTGCAACTGTATTAAGAGGTATTATGGGATATGGAGCGTCTTCACGTATTCATGAAGCATCTATACTATCTCTCTCTTCAGACCTGCCTATTGTCATAGAATCAGTTGATAGGGCAGATAAAATTAATAAAGTTTTGCCGATAATTGAAAGTATGTTAAAAAGTGGCCTTATAACTTTAGAAAAGGTTAATGTTATTAAATACAAGTATGAAAAGGGAAAGTAATGTTTTATGGAATTGATACAGATTATAGATATTATACAACTGCTGTTATAGACAGTTCTAAAAAAGTCATTAATATAAACCACTTTTGGAAAGAAGGTCTTTACTGGTTTTTAGACCACCATAGTCCAAAAGTTCTGACTGTAAATGTGCCTTTAGACGATAGGAGTGTTGCAAAAGCTAAATATGCTGTTGATTTAATACATAAGCTAAAGAAAAATTTTGAATATAAACTGGCAGAGATAAATGATATCAAAGAAAAAACAGAAAATATAATCATCAGAACATCTACAGACCTATTCTTTAGAAAGATAGTCAGGAAAGAACTACTTCCTATATATACACGGGAAGGAATAGAACAAAGGATTTATAACCTGAGAAAAACTGGTATTTTTTTAGATAAAAGAATTCTTTCAAAGGAGAAAAACAAGTTAATAAGAGAACTAAATGCAATAATTTCGGCATTTACTTCGTGGAGTGTTATAAATAATAGATATCAGATAGTAGAAGAAGAAGGTGAAAAATTTATAATACCAAAGTATAAGTTTGTTCCTACTACAAACAGAATAATAAGACGGCCAAAAGAAAAGGTAAATGATTAGATTTATTCTTGTTTTGTTTATTTTTTCGCTTAGTTTTGCCTTTGTTAATTATGATTTAGAGTTAGAAATCTCTACAGATAAAATACACGGAAAAGCTGTAATAAATTTTGATGAGCCAGTAAATGTAACAACTGATAATTTAAAAGTTATTTCCTATAAAAAAGCCAAAAAACAGATACAGATTATATTTGAGAAAAATATTTCTTTTAAAGACGAAATCTTTTTAACTGGAAATTTCTATCCTCAGATAGATAAGCTTGCAAAATACTCGTTCAGAGTAAAACTTCCAGATGGTTTTATACCAGTTTCACAGGCAGAAAAAATAGTTCAAAAAGACAAATGGTTTTACTTTTATTTTCCTTATCCACTGGAAGAAATATCACTCATTGCACGAAAAGATTTTAAAATAGAAAAACTCAATGGAAAGGAATTAGAAATCTATGGATATTTTTTTAAAAATGGTTCAAAGGAGCTTCTCAAAAACGCTTACAGATATATTCAGTTTTATCAGAAAAAATTTGGAAAATTTCCCTACAAAAGGTTTTCAATAGTCGAAACAGGATTTCCATACGGTTTTTCGTTTCCTACATTTACTACTATAAACAGCTATATAATTAATAAACCTTTTATTATAAATCCGTCTTTAGCCCACGAAATTCTACATCAGTGGTTTGGGTGTAGTGTTTATGTTGACTTTCAAGACGGAAACTGGTCAGAAGGGCTTGTTACATTCTTTTCAAATTACGAATTTACCAGGGATAAAAGGGCATATAGAAAAACAGCTATACAGAAGTATGAGGCTTTCTGGGAAAAAGATATTCCTCTAAAAAACTTTCTTTATAAAAGAGATATGAAATGGGAAGCCCTTGGATATGGTAAAGGAATGTTTTTCTTTTTTATGCTGTCAAACTATATAGGCAAGGAAAACTTAGAAAAAGGTTTAAAGTATTTCTATGAGAAAAACAGATTTAAACGTGCAGATTGGAAAGACATACAAAAAGCTGTCAGTCTATTTTCTCCTAAAAAGGTTAACAATTTTTTCAAACAGTGGGTATATGAAGGCTATGTTCCTTATTTTCAGTTACAAATACTTTCTGTTAAGTATAAAATCAATCACTTTGAAACAAAAGTAAGAGTTATTCAAGGTAAAAACTTTTTTGTTATGCTTCCTGTTGTTGTAGAAACAAAATTTGAAAAAAAAGATTTTACTTTTAACATAACAAAACAAAGCCAGATAATAATCTTAAATACAAAATATAAACCCTTGAAGATTTACATAGACCCAGACTATAAAGTATTCAGACATTTAAGCGATACAGAGTTTGACCCTCTAATATACAATTACATTTCCAAAAGGGATTTAGTGAAAAATCCTACCCACATAAAACAGGTTGAAGACAAAAATATTGTGTTCACTGACCTGAAAAACAAGTTAATTGAACCTCTCATTGGAAGATTGAAATTTGAAAATGAACCTTTTTTAAGAACATTTAGAAACCCCCTCGGCAACAAAAAAACCATAACTATAATGAATAATTTCCCTGAGCATCTAATTAAACATTACGGGAATTACTCTGATTTATACTTCACTGGTAGAAAAATAAAAAAGATCTCAAAGCTTTCATTTTATAGTAATCCTATCTACGTATATTCAGGAAATGAGTATATCCAAGTCAATAAAGGAGCAACTAACTTTAAAAACATTATATCTTTAATATCTAAAAAACGTGCAATTTTTATCGGTGAAAATCATCCTGTATTTTCAAATCATATATCTGAACTTGAGATAATAAAAGGAGTGTATGAGAAGAATAAAAACATAACCATCGGAATGGAAATATTCCAAAAACCATTTCAAAAATACATAGACGATTACATAAATGGAAAAATCGACGAAATCACATTCTTACTAAAAACACAGTATTACAAAAGGTGGGGATATGATTACAGGTTGTATAAACCCATTATAGACTTTGCCAAAGGACATAAGATAAGGATTATAGCTCTAAACGCACCTTCTGAAATTATTGAAAAAGTTTCAAAGTATGGATTAAAAGGCCTCTCTGAAGATGAAATCAGAAAACTACCAGAGATAGATTTTTCAAACATTAAATATAAAAATCTTCTTAGAAACATATTTAAAATGCATGAAAAAAGAAAAAACTTTACCTATTTTTACGAAAGCCAGCTCATATGGGATGAAACGATGGCTGATACAGCCTATAAAAATATGAATGATAAAAATATTATTGTTCTGGCTGGAAACGGACATTTAAGATATGGTTATGGCATTCCTTCAAGGTTTCAAAGAAGAAGTAAAATAAAACCAGTTGTTATACTAAACGATGACGAAGTTAAACCTAACATATCGGACTTTGTAGTTGAAAATGAAGACATTTCCTATGAAAAAAGTCCAAAACTTGGAGTTTATATCAAAGAAACAAAAACAGGACTAAAGGTATTGAAAGTTATTAAAGGCTCTTTAGCCCAGAAAATAGGCCTAAAAAAAGGAGATTTAATAATCAAGTATAACGATAATCCTGTCAACAAAGTATGGGTTCTTAAAACCTTTTTAACATTTTTGAAACCAGAAGATAAGATTGTAGTTTTAAGGAAAGGACAAAAAATAGTTCTTCACATGAGGATTTAATGCCTGAACTAATTGTTAATAATGTCACTGTTAGATATAAGAAAAAAGTAGGTATAAAAAACGCAACCTTTCAAGTTAATAGACAAGAAATAGTAGGTTTTATTGGAGCAGATGGTGCAGGAAAAAGCTCCCTTATGCATGCTATTGCCGGAGTTAAGGAATTTACAGGAGAAATAGTCTATAACGGATATAAGTATCA
>CAZEYS010000072.1:0-5279 GCA_964516095.1 uncultured Aquificales bacterium | reverse complement strand
CTGCCTATGAAAACTTAGTAGTTGCGAAAGAAAAACTTCAAGTTTCAAAGTCTCAGCTATCATACGCAAAAGAGTACTATAGTATGGTTAAGGAGCAGTATAAAAATCAGCTTGCATCAATGACTGACCTTTTAACAGCAGAAAGTTATTACACTTCAGCAAAAAGTGGATATGCTATTTCTTATTATCAACTGTTAAAAGCTTACTTTGATTTACAAACAGCAATAGGGGCAAACAAGTGAAAAACAAAATAGGCATTGTAGTTATTATAATTTTGATAGCTTTATTTTCTATTGTAGCTTACAGATGGGTTTATCATAGAATGCACTATGCAATAACAGACGCAGTTTTTGTGGAGACAGATAATCTTTCGAATGTATCCTTTAAAAGGGTGGCAGGAAAACTTATAAAACTAAACAAAAAAGAAGGAGACAAAGTTAAAAAAGGTGAAATCTTAGCAGAAATGGATCCAACAGATTATATAGTTCAGCTGAATAAAATTAAAGACGAGATAAAAAGTCTTACATTAAAAACCAGAGCTCTTAGGGCAAAAGAAAAAAGAATAAAAAAAGAAGTCAGTATAAACATAAATATTTCTAAAAACTTACTTGATGAAATTCAAGTAAATCAAAAAATCCTGCATTACAAGCTACAAGAAATTGATACAAACATAAAGCAACTGGAAAAAGACCAAAAAAGATTTGAAAATCTTACACAAAAAGGACTTGCTCCTAAAAGAAAACTTGAGGTGATAAACACAAAACTGAAAACCCTGAATTTAAAGAAACAGAGCTTACTTTCAAAACTAAAACAGCTAAAGATAAAGCACAAAATATTAAAACAAAAACTCAGCCTTGCAATAGCAAAAAAACTACAGATTACAGAAATAGATAATCAAATTAAATCTCTAAAAGAGAAAATAAAAGCTTTAAATGATGCAAAAAAAGATATTCAGAACTTAATATCTTACACAAAGTTAAGAGCTCCTTTTGATGGAGTAATAGCCAAAAAGTTTAAAAGTTTAGGGGAAGTTGTTTCTTCAGGTATTCCTGTTTATTCTATGTATCCAACGAATGATGTTTATATATACGTACTTCTGGAAGAAACAAAACTTCAGGGAGTAAAAAAAGGAAACAGAGCCATAATCCATATAGATGCATATCCAGATGAAACATTTGAAGGTGTAGTAGATACAATAAATCCAGCAACAGCGTCAAAGTTTGCCCTTGTTCCACGAGATATAACTGCCGGAGAGTTTACAAAAGTTGTCCAAAGAATACCAATAAAAATAAGAATAACCAGAGGGAAAATAGAGCTTTTAAAAGTAGGAATGGGTGGAGAGGTTGAGATAGAGAAAAAATGAGTCAAAAACCTATATACGAAAGAATATCTACAGGCGAAAGATTACTTGTAACATTCATTGTTATGTCTGGGGCTTTTATGGCTGTTTTAGATACAACCATTGTAGATATAATCGTCCCTAAAATAACAGGTCCTTTGCAAACAGACCTTTACGGAGTTCAGTGGGTAATTACAGCTTATATGATAGCCTCAGCCACTATGCTTATACTGGCTCAATGGCTTGATAAAAACTTCGGCCTTAGAAATGTTTATATAGCTGGTGTTTTACTGTTTACTGTTTCTTCATTTGCATGTGGTGTATCTACAACCCTTGAAATGATGATTACAGCACGGATATTCCAGGGAATAGGAGAAGCCCTAATAATGGCAACAGCTCAAACGATCCTGTTTTCTGTTTATCCTCCTGAAAAAAAGGGTATAGCTATGGGAATTTTTGGACTGGGAGTTAGCTTTGCTCCATCTTTAGGTCCCACTCTTGGAGGTTACATAACTGAGTACATAAACTGGAGATGGGTATTTTTTATAAATATACCTGTAGGTATAATAACTTTCTTATTATCTATTCTTTATCTTCCTGAAACTTCCATGATTAGAGAAAAGGCAAAGCTCAACTTTGTATCCTTTTTCTTTTTATCTTTATTTACTATCTCTACTCTTATTATTCTATCCAAAGGACAGCAACTTGGCTGGTTTATGTCTGATATAATCGTTTATCTGACAATACTGTCTATTTTTTCACTTTTATTTTATATCTTATCGGAACTGGTTTCTAAAAAGCCCTTAATAGATTTTTCAATCTTTAAGGTGAAAGAGTACTTTGTAGGAATATCTGTGTTTTTTTTACTACTTGGTTTTTCAATGTATCAGCTCTTTTACCTGCTTCCTATTTATTTTGAAAAGTTAAAAGGTTTATCAACTCTTGACTCAGGTATTCACATTTTAGCTTTTGCAGTGTTTATAGCTCTGTTTTCTCCGATAGCTGGAATTTTATCAGATAAAATTGGGGAAAAGTATGTATTGTATATAGCAACATTTATTTATCTAATAAGTTCTTTGATTATACTTCCAAAACTTGATTACTTTACCCCCAGTTTTCAGGCAGCAATTTTGACCATTCCACTTGGAATTTCTTTAGGTATGTTTTTTGCTCCAGTTACAACACTTGCCTTAAGAAAACTTGAAGAAAAAACATCACTTGGTACAGGACTTTTACACTATGCCAGATTTATAGGAGGTTCTTTTGGTACGGCTATTGCCACTAATGACCTTTATAAGTATACTTATCAGCATTTTGATGGTATTACACAGATACAGAATATAGAGTATGTATCTTTAAAATTAAAAAACTTCTTTCATATGTTTTTAAGTTTTGTTGATATTGAAAAAGCCAAAAAACTTTCATATGTAGTTCTTTATAAAGTGCAGCAGCTTTACAGTTTTAACTGGGCAATGCAAGATACCTTTTTTGTAGCAGGTTTATTTGGACTTTTAGGTGCTCTTCCTATTTCTATACTTATATTTACAGATGTAAGAAAAATATTAGGGAAAGCAAATGGATAAAGAAAATATCAAAAGTATAATAACTGCTTTCATTTACTTAAAAGAGTATCCACAAATAATTAAGGAGATTGAAAAATTCCAAAAGGAACTTAATGAATATGTTGATTCAGTTTTAAGTTCACAAAAAAGTCTGGCATGTAAAAAAGGCTGTTTTTATTGCTGTGTAGGCTGGGAAGTAAAACTTACTTTTGCAGAAACCTTTCTTTTTATCAAAAACTTAAATACGTTAGAGAATTTTCAAAAAGAAAAAATAGCCAACAAACTGGAAAGATTTAAAAATTTTCACGATGAAAACACTCCCTGTCCCTTTTTAGATAGTGGACTATGCTCAGTATATCAATCTAGACCTTTTGTATGCAGAACGTTTTCTTCTTATGATGAAAATCTGTGTAAAAATAAAATTACCTTTAAATTCCCTGATTTCATTGAAGATGTAATACTAAATATAAAACAAAAAATAGAAAACGAGATTACCAATGAGTTTATTTCACTTTTTAACACAAAAATCAGTATAAAAAACATAAAGTATGACCGTAATAAATCCTTCTTTTATGTAGATATATTTAATATCTTCCGTTTATCAAGCAAAGGAGAAAAAATACTTATTGAGCCACTTGCAATGTATAAAAAAATGGTAGGAGATTTAAAATGATAAAAAAATACTGGACTTTTCCTGTAATATTAGTCCTACTTTTAATTGCATTTTTTTTAATTTACAAAAAATTAAACCCAAAGAAACTTCCTCCAGATCTTATAGTATCAACAGGCACAATAGATGGAGATTTAGTAAACATAAACACAAAATATCCAGGTAGAGTAGAAAAACTTTATGTAAATGAAGGAGATAAAGTCAAAAAAGGCCAGATTATAGCTAAACTTTACAGCCGGGAAATAGAAGCAGATAAAAAAGCCCTTGAAATGAGTATTAAAGCAAAAGAAAATCAGCTTAAGTCTTTAAAAGAAAAATTAAAAATAACACAAGAAAGTTTACCTGAAAATGTAAAAAAGGCACAGAATGCAATAAATGCAGCAAAAGCCAAGTTAAAAGAGCTTGAAAAAAATATAAATGCTCTTGAAGCAGTTGTTCAGCAAGATGCAAAAGATTTAAAAAGATTTAAAAATCTTGTTTCAAAAGAACTGTTTCCAGTTGAAAAGTACGAAAAACTTCAGCTTAAGTATAAAGTAGACACAAACAAGTTAAAAGCATTAAAAGAAAAAAAAGCACAAATTTTAGCTTCTATACAAACATCTAAAAGCACTTTAAAACAGGCAAAATCCACTTTAAGAGAAATAAAGGCCATCAAGAGCAATATCGTAGCCTTAAAATATGAAATAAAAGCATTAAAAGCAAAACTTGATAAAATTAATGTTATTTTAGATGAAATGATTATAAAATCTCCTGTAAATGGTTATATTGTTGATAAAGTTGCAAATGAAGGAGAAGTCTTAGGAGAAGGAATGAGCATTTATACTGCCATTGACCCCAATACCCTTTATCTAAAGATGTTTGTAGACACTCGAGAAAATGCTAAAGTAAAGATAGGAGACTTAGGAGTTATATTTTTAGACGGTCTACCAGATTATCCAATAAAAGCAAAAATTGTAAAAATATCCAGAAAAGCTGAATTTACACCTAAAGAAGTAGCAGTTAGAGAGGATAGAATTCAAAGGGTTTTTGCTGTTCATTTGAAACCTGTAAAGCCATCTGCTTATTTAAAACTTGGTCTACCTGCTGTTGGAGTTATCTCTATAGATGGTAAAAATATACCTAAATCATTAAAAGAGCTACCGGAGATTTAAAATGAAAGTTTTAGGAATTGTAGGGGCACATAACAGTGGTAAAACAACCTTTATAGAAAAAGTTATAAGAAGATTAAAAGAAAGAGGCTATAGAGTTGCAGCTGTAAAGCATGACCCTAAGGGAAAAGCACAGGTCGACAAAAAAGGTAAAGACAGTTATAGATTTCAGGAAGCTGGAGCAGACCAGGTTATACTGGCTTCACCACAAAAGATAGTAACTTTTAACAAAATAGAGAAAGAACTAAATCCCTTTGAAATCATAGATAAGTTTGTGGATAAAACTAATGATTTAGTAATTTTAGAAGGATTTAAGTGGTATTCTGGTTTTGATAAATACGAGGTTATAAGAAAAAGTGAAAACAGAGATTTACTACTGAAAGGAAGTTTAGAACTAAAAGGAGTAATAACAGACTACTACAATTTTAATCCATCTTTTGACATAAATAACGAGTTAGAATTTGTTGAGTTTTTAGAAAAAAATTATCTTAAATCTTAGTAGCTTTCACAACTACAAAAGAGCCTTCTCCATATCCATCTTTAACTTTATCGACAGCTTT
>CAZEYS010000071.1:0-5381 GCA_964516095.1 uncultured Aquificales bacterium | reverse complement strand
GGAACATTAGTTGATACATGGGCAACAGTTGGTTCGTGTGCTCAAATAGGAAAAAATGTTCATCTCTCAGGAGGTGTTGGAATAGGAGGAGTTTTAGAACCACCAAATGCAAGACCTGTAATAGTAGAAGATAACTGCTTTATAGGCTCTAGATGTATTATTGTTGAAGGGGCGATTATTGAAGAAGAAGCAGTTTTAGGGGCAGGTGTTGTTATAACAGGTTCTACAAGAATAATAGATGTTTCAGGTGAAGAGCCTGTTGAGTATAGAGGAAGAGTTCCTGCAAGAAGCGTAGTTATCCCAGGAGTTATGAATAAAAAATTTCCAGCTGGAGAGTATGGGGTACCTGTTGCATTAATAATAGGAAAACGAAAAGAATCTACAGATAAAAAAGTCTCTTTAAATGAAGCTCTAAGAGAGTTTGGTGTGCAAGGGTAAATGCCTTTTGATGTTGTATTAGCTGGTTTATTTGTATTCCTTACAACAAGCTTAGGGGCATTTGCAAGTGTATTTTTCAAAAGATTTCCAAAAACAGGACTTGACGTAAGCCTGGCTTTTAGCGGCGGCATAATGCTCGTCGCTTCTTTTACCTCTTTGATACTACCATCTATAGAAAAAGGTAATATATATATAACAATAATAGGTATTATCGCTGGTTTTTTATTGATACACATTATAGATATCTACATTCCCCATGAGGAGCACCTGTTAAAGTACAATATCTCCAGTATTTACAATAACAAAGTAAGGAGCATAATACTTATTGTATTAGCAATAATAATTCATAACATTCCTGAAGGAATTGCAGTAGGAGTATCTATAGTCAATGATATCCATAAAGGGTGGGCTACTGCCATTGCTATAGGAATACAGGATATTCCAGAAGGTTTGGCTGTATCTCTACCTCTTATTTTCTTAACAAATAGACTGATAATTCCAGTATTTATTGGAATACTAAGTGGATTTTCAGAATTTTTATTTGCTGTATTAGGGGGCTTAGCATTCTCAATATTCAGTGTACTTTTACCTTTTGGTCTGTCTATGGCTGGAGGAGCTATGGTTTACATAACTATAAAAGAAGTTTTCCCAGAACTTTATAAAACAGAAAAAAATAAAAATCTTATAACTTTAGGATTTTTAATAGGTATGATAGTTATGCTTTATTTAGACACTACATTAGGTTAATCGCTAAACACTCTTGTTTTATAAACAAAAATTTGTGGATGATAATTTATCCAGCAATCAGGTGGCAGGCCAGCTTTTAAACAAAGATGAGATAAAAACTCCTTTTTATCAGGTATCTGCTCCCATACGTCAGGTAAAAATGTTCCTTGAAAGTCTCCAAGTTTTAAAATAAGTCCATCTTCAAAAGGATGAATTTTATTCAATAAATCCTCTGGTGAGGAATACTCAAGGGGCATCGGAAACGATAAAACAGAAACTTTAGTTCTTATCAAAGGTAGTTCTTCAAGAGTAACTGGAACAAATCTTGGGTCTTTAGTAGCAGCTGCAATTGCGTTGGATATAACATCCTGGTATAAAGGTCTAAAAGGTAAAACAGAACCAATACAGCCTCTAAGTGCACCTGTATCCCGTCTTTCAAGAGTAACAAAGGAAGCCCCCTTTTTTTTCCAATTTTCAAAGGGAACTTCTTTTAAATCTATAATATTTCCATTGGTTAGATATTCCTCAATTGCTTTTTTTGCTAAGGTAACAAGACCTTTACCTTCTTCTTCAGTTATCTGGTTAATATCTTTGATGATATCTTCCATTTTTAAACCTCTTTTTCATAAAAAATTGCACTTAGATATCCTACTACTGCATCCTTATCACCAGCTGTATCTCCTGATGTTCTATAATCTAAAACTTTAGATTTCCAGCCAACTTTATTTGCATAATCAATAATAGCTTCCATTCCAATCTTTCCACATGCTTCACAATTTTCCATAAATCTTAAATCTTCGTTTTCAACTGCAAGTAAGCAGTTTTTATCTATCTGTCTTGCAACATCGTAAGGATAATAATGACTTAAGTCAGTGCTAATAACTACAACTACATCATCTCTTCTGCCTTTTATATCTGCAATAATCTTTTCAACATATCTATAATCAATCTGCCCATAAACAACAGGAATTATTGAAAAGTCATTAAGAACAAGCTGTAAAAATGGAACTTGAACTTCCAATGAATGTTCCCTTTGATGTGGTAGCGTGTTTAACGTTACAGGAAAATCTGGATTATTAACCACAAATTTTTCTATTTCATCCTTTGCAACAGGAACTCTGCCAAGAGGAGTTTCCCAGTAATCGTAAAATCCAAAAGATATTCCATTAAACGGAACAAAATGAGAAGGACCAACTAAAAGAACTTTATAATGTTTATTTCTATCCAAATTTAAAAACTGTTTATAGCTGTAAGCTGCTGTCTGTCCAGAATATATATAACCGGCATGTGGACTTATTACAGCTTCTGGTTTTAAATTATACAAAGGAGCATTATTTAGAAAATATACAAGCATCTGTTTTAGTTCTTCAGGATTGGCTGGATAAAACATATTTGATACAGCTGGTTCCCTTACTGCTACACTCATAATTTTTCTCCCTCTTTTATATTTGCCATTAAATATATGAAACTGGAGTACAAAATCAATATTCAGATTTTTTTGCTCTGCTGATAAATATAAACAAGAATTTTGGCAACTGCCTCATACAGTTCTGGAGGTATCTCTTCATTTATGTCAAGTTTTGCAAGAAGCTCAACAAGCTCTTCATCCTTTTGAATAGGTATATTCTCTTTTTTGGCTATCTCCAGAATTTTCTCAGCTATTTTTCCTTTTCCTTTTGCTACTACCTTTGGGGCTTTATCTTTGTACCTTTCATATTTTAAAGCTACAGCTTTTAATATTTTATCTTTCATGCTTTCAAACTCAGGTTAGACTTAAAATCATTTTTAATTATTTCAATTAAATTGAGTTTCTTTTCGACAAAGGAATAGTAAACACTCAACTCTTTTGATAGGTTAAGTTGAGATATATTCTCCTTAAGAATATTCAAGAACTTCTTGTTTTCTGAAAAAAAGCTAATATTTAAAACTTTTCCAGAAAGTAACATATATACAGCAATTTCACCTATATTCTTTAATTTTAATCTGATAACACATGTATGCTTATCTCTTCCTTCCTTTAAAGTTTTGTATAAAAAATCTGCATAAACAATTTCTTTTTCTATAAAAGGAATAAAAGTCCAAAATACGTTGTTTATTTTAGAAAGGTATTGATAGTACTGTATATCCTGAATAAGCTTTTTTACCTTTTTTTTATCCTCAGAACTTAAACTCTCGTCCTTTAACATACTAATAAGTTTAAACTTAAAATCATCCTTGAAGTCCTTGCCTTTTAAAAGTTTCCTTTCAAATAAAATACCTGTATTTTTTATAACTTTTTCAAATTGGGATAAATTATAAATAGATAAAAAGTTTCCAGTGAAATTCTTATGTACTGAAAAACTTTGAATATACCTTAATATATGCTCTTTATTATTTAAATTATCTATTAACCTATGAGTAATATCTATATTTAAGACTTTTTTATCTTTTATTATTTGGAAGCGAATTAAACCTTTATCTGTAAGCTCTAAAATCTTGAGATTAAGCTGAGTTCCTTTTTCAAGAGGTATTTCAGAATAAGCTTCAACTAAACTTCCTTTTAATCTGAGAACTACCCCACCATCAGGAAGTATATCAACTACCTGAGCTTTAACGTTTTCCCCAGGTTTTAAAAGTATAGACTTACCAGCAGGTTTTACTATACTTATGTACTCAGCTTCTATAGATGCAGTTTTAAAATTAATCACTTGCTTGCCTTTTTGTTTTCTGTTATATAAATTTGTAATAGAATATGATATAAATCAATATCCAGACAATGATGTGAAATTTTTGTGAAATTAATGATATATTAAATTATTGTATTGAAAAATGCTATTATATAGAATTAGAAGTTAGCTAATTATAACTATTGAAGGAGGTTTTTCTCATGGGAGAAAACACAACAATCAGGTGGCTGCTGTTTTTCTTCATGCCAGCCCTGTTTGTGTACGGTTTATTGCATGTTTACTCGTCTAAACCGGCGCAGGCAAAAAAAACTAAAGAGCTTACAGCTCAAGAAGAAGCGGGGAGAAAAGTTTATAACAAGTTCTGTGTAGGCTGTCACGGTGTTAATGGAGATGGTAAATCTGAAGCTGCAAAATTCTTTAGAGACAAACCCCCAAACTTCCACACAGCTGTGTTTAGATGGAAATCTACACCTGAGGGAACTTTACCTACTGATGAAGACCTACTACATGTATTGAACTGGGGAATTCCTCAAACACCAATGCCTTCATTTAAACTCGTTCCTGAAGTTCAAAAAAGAGCAGTTATTGCTTATATCAAGACATTCTCGGATAGATGGGAAAAAGAACAGCCTGGAGAATCTGTGTACAAGAATATAAAAAGACCAGATTACTTCGGAACACCTGAATCTGTAGAAAGAGGTAAAAAACTGTTTGCTACAAACTGTACAGCTTGCCACGGTGAAAAAGGAAAAGGAGATGGTCCAATAGCTGCCACATTACCAGTTCCACCAACAGATTTAACTTATCCAGTAAGAGGGGCAGGACCAAAACCAGAAGACACATTTAGAGTTTTAACTGTAGGACTTGAAGGTTCTCCTATGCCAGCGTTTAACTATCTTTCTGAGCAAGATAGATGGGATTTAGTATCTTACATTGCTTACTTAATGAATCAAGGTAAATAATAATAGGAGGGCTAAAATATGAGTAACACACAAGAATTAAAAAATTTAGTTAATTATGGTTTAGTAAAAGCCCACGTTGCGATGGGGCTAATATTCTTCATAATTGTTGCTTTAATGGGATTTTTATACTCTTTACAACTTGACGGTATTTATCCATTTCCAGGAATAGAGTTTTTATCTCCTGGAAGAGTAAGAATGATACACACAGCAGGAGCTGCTTATGGTTTCTTAGTTAACATGTTCACAGGGCTTTTATACTGGGCAGTTCCAAGATTTACAGGTTATAGAGTTTTAAGTGACAAACTTGGATGGTTTATGTTTATAGCTTTACAGGCAGCAGTTTTAATAACTGTAATTGCAATACTTTTCTTTGGACAGGCAGATAACGTTGAATGGGGAGAAACTCCTTGGTGGATAGACCCAATAATAGTATTCTGGCTATTACTACACTTAATTCAATTTGGAGCACCTTTATACAAAGCATCACAGAGAGGACCTTTATACGTTTCTGGATGGTACATCTCTGCAATGCTCGTATGGACACCTCTTGTTGTTTTCATGGGTAACCTTATACCAAGATTCTGGGCTG
>CAZEYS010000070.1:2420-5499 GCA_964516095.1 uncultured Aquificales bacterium | reverse complement strand
TAAGGGTGCGTACCTTTACGGGTACCGAGGGTTCGAATCCCTCCCTGTCCGCCACAAATCCCATAATTTAGGGCTTTTGAAGCATTTTTGAAGAGGTTTTGAAATCCCCCTACGCACCGTACAAATCTATCGACCTATCAAAATCATCATACTTTTGATTTACATATGAGACATAGACATCATAAACCATTTGAGTATTAGCGTGTCCAAGAATTTGAGCAAGCTGAACGGGTGAGACAAGATTTTTATAAAGCATATTTGTTGCGAAAGTGTGGCGAGTGTTATAAAGTCTTCGATATTGTAGTTTGAGTTTTGAAAGTGAAGGCTTCCAAAACTTATCTACAAACACATGACTATCACGATAAGGCATTTTATACTGATTGATAAGAAGGTACTCATGATCATGTTTGTGTAGCAGCTTTTCAAGGTATGGGTAAAGAGTGTTAAGTATAGGGACTTCCCTAACTGAATATCGAGTTTTTGGAGTAGTCTCCCCATAGCGTGAACGTGAACGCTTTACATAGATGATCTTTTTTTCAAGATCTATATCCTCTTTTTTCAAAGCTATGATTTCACCGGAACGCATACCAGTAAAGAAAGCTATAGATAGAAAATATCGATAATTCTCATTTTCTGCAAGATTTAAAAGTGAAAGAACCTGATCGGGGGTAAAGGGTTGAATATGAGGTTTTTGAACTTTTGGCATACGGACAAGCTTTACAGGATTGCGGCTTATGATTTCATCATAAAGAGCCTCTTGAAAAATACCGGAAAGAACGCCCAAATAGTGCCTTTTTGATTTTGAACCTACATCATCGATAGAGTAGAGCCATTTTTTTATATCTGAAGGCTTTATATCTCTTATATCTATTTCAAAAAAATTTGAAAGCCTACTTTTTACTATATTTTCATATTTGTAAAAAGTAGAGTATTTAAGCTCATGGCGTTTAAATTCAAGATAGAGATCGCAATAGTGCTTAAATGTCATGATATAAACCTTTTTCAATCTCGAATCTATCCAAAATCATCAATTTATCTTCAATGATTGAAAGATCGTCATAGTCGTTAAAAGGATTGTAAAAAGCATCTTCAAGAGATTTTCTATATTTGGATAATTCATAAATTGACATTTTTGAAAGTGGTTTTCGAAGGTCTTTGATTTTTATAAACTTTTTCTTTCGAGTATGATAAATTGCAGGCTCTTCATTTATTTCAGTATCGATATAGTCGGGTTTTTTAGGTCTGTATTCTGAAGGTACAGGCTCATATCTTGATTTTTGAATCTTAACGGGTTTGCGATTGTAAACGACATAATTACCGTATGTGATCAATACCGGCTTTTTTCTGTCGTCGATTAAAATCGATATTTCTTGATTTTCGTACATTTTCGTAACTTCATAAAGGTCGTGCGATCCTCCAAACTTTTTATATATTTCAAGAGATATAAGAGTTCTGGAGGAGTAGAAGCGACAAATACCGTGACGAATATACCAGAGAGTGAGATCAGAAATATTATCTTCATCTTCTCGCAAATCGTCGAAAGTTTTAAGAATATATTTCATCAAATAAGCGATCGGGTTTTTAATATCGGTCTCTATTTTGAACTGAGTCAAACCGTTTAGTTTTGCCCACCTGGTAGCAGATTCAACAAAGCTATCGACTTTATCTTTAGGAATGAATATAGAGGCGTGAAGATGTGGAGTACCGTCTTTATGAGGCTCAAACACACGAAAATAGACTTTTTCTTTAGTAGATATATCCCTATAGGCTCTTAACTGCTGAATACGATGAAAAAGTCGGGAAAGCTCTTTAGAAGCCTCCTTATGAGTATGAGCTTCGTCATTAATGTATTTTGGATTATCTTCGATCTTAACGAGTTTACCATGTTTGTTATAGATAGACCGCTTAGGGTGATACTCCGAAGGCAGGGTAATAGTAAGAAATATATTTGTAAGATTGCGATCTTTTGCATATCGGTATAAGGAATTTACACGATTATTAATTTCAGCTATGTATCTATCGGAATTAATAAAAGAATTTTTGAAAAAATCGATAAAACGGTAACTTTGACCGAATATCTCTACACCATTTTCGGAGAGATATTTTTTTTGCCTTTTTATTTTGTCTAAGGCAAGCAATCGATCGTTATCGGTTAGTCCGTACATTTTTAATCCTTTAGAGTCAGGCTAACGCCTGACACAAACTTTTTATAAATAGTCAAGGCGACCCCTCCCGGAACTCGTTCGGCTTCGCCTCACTCGTTCCGTTATGGGTCGCATTTCCATCGACTAAAGAGCGGCGGGCGGTCGTAACGCTACGCTTCGCTTCGCTTTTAATATGCGTCCGGCGGATTAAGATGGCGTTCGCCCCGCACCGCAAGCGGAGCGGGTCCCCCAGCGAACGCTACCGCCTACCGCCCTCCCCCTTAGTCAGTAGCCGCCGCCGCTTCTCTTTAGTCGATTGCCTCTATGAGAATGGAAAGAACCTGGTTTTTCGATGTTTTAGATTCTGATTTAAACAATGGATTTATATAGGGTAAATCTGCAAGAATTGGAACTTTGTATTTTTCTATATTTTCCTGGCGGAGATTGAAACCTGTTAAAAGCAGAGCAGTACCTTTTTTTAACTTGACTGTATTTGAATAGAAAAGCTTGTTTGTAGTAGGTGTGTCGGAAATGGTATCAAGTGTTTCGCTCGTGATGTTTATGTCCATAAACGTAATATCGTTTTTGATCTTAGGATTGATAGTAATCTGAAATCCTATATCTCTGTATCTAATGCTTTGTTGGGTAGTGATTTTATTGTCCTGGATTGAAGTAGTATTTTGAAGAACTGGAAGGTTTTTAACGCTTTTAAAGACTGTCTTTTTTCCGTCGGTAAGATGTAAGACTGGGTTTTGAAGAACATCGATAACTTTTTGTTTATGCAAAAGATCGAGAGCAGCTTTAAATGTAAAGAGATTTTCCATATTAAGAGAAAGAGAACTTTGAGTTTGAGTAAGTATATTAGATAGATCGAAGCCAATTTTTTCAGGTAAAAAGCCATCAGATCGTAATTTTTCAAGATCAGTCGTAAAAAT
>CAZEYS010000070.1:0-2320 GCA_964516095.1 uncultured Aquificales bacterium | reverse complement strand
TTTTTTCAGGTAAAAAGCCATCAGATCGTAATTTTTCAAGATCAGTCGTAAAAATCGTTAAAGAGACCTTTTGAGAAAGATAGGGAATATCGACACTTTTGCAAATTGTTTGTATTTGATCGGATAATCTTTTATTTGAAATATAAAAGAGAACATTAGATTTAGAGAAGTATTGAAATTTTACTCCGGGAAATACATTAGAAAGAAATTTTACATCTTCAACGTTTAGAAACTGAAAACGATAAGATCGTAACTTAGGAAGATACTCTTTTTTAGCCGTGACATAGTAATAACCCGGTTTTTTCAAAAGTATTAAATTTGAGTCATTTAAGAGACTACGAAAAGAATCGATATACTCATTCGGCTTAATGTACTTAGGAATGAAAAAACTGATCTCTTTTGCCGGAACTCTATTATCGATTAAGATGTTGATTTTGGCAGCACTTGAAACGATTTCAGCATACTCAATTAAGCTTAGCTTGCGCAGCGGCAATATTTCGCTCTGTAGAATCGTAAATGTCATCAACAGAAGGAACAATGTTTTTTTCATAGCTTACCCCTTGAAATAGATTGAGAAAATCGCCGGAGGCGATAAGATGAATTTCTGTACGAAAAGATCGCATGTCGGTACTAATAGATAGTAGATCGGAATTAGTTTTTTCAACCAACTTTTTGACAATACGAAGAGGAAAATATTTGTTTTCATATCTACAAATTGAAGATATACAATGAATTGAAATAAGTCGGTTTTGAGAAAGATCATATTCAGGTACAGCAATTTTTTTTACATAAGAAGGAGAAGGATTCTGAGGGTTTTTAGAAGTTTGATGAGTTGAGTTTTTTGACTGTTTTTCATTGTATGCACTCATATAATGAGCTTTCAATGCCTGAAAACCAAAGGCAACGAGCAAAGCGACAACTACAGCGATAGAGATGAAATAGAGGAGAAAGTTTTTAGTTTTTGGTTTATCACCGGAATGATAAAGCTTAAAAAGATCAGGGTCATATTTGATAATTTCAACGCCAGCTTTAGAATTTTTAGACATTCGAGAATCTACAAAAAGATTGTATTTGAAGTTTTTCTGGAAAAGTTTCAAGCTTTGAGGGGTAGCCCTGTAAAAATACTCTGCAAATGCTTTATATTTTGAATCTATCAAAGAGAGATTTTGAGTGATGAGGATAATATCCTGATATAAATGCCTATGATAAGAGAGCCACCAGACTAAAACAGGATTTCGTACATCAAAGTAATTATGGGCTTCATCAATCACAAAAAGCGATTTATGCAATTTCAACAAACGGGAGGCTCTGATAAGTTTTTCATCGGTAAATTTCTTTTTATAGAGTTTATGCAGGAAGGTTATACATTTAAAGACTTTATCGTGATCGTAATAGTGTAATCGAGGACTTAGATCGAGTTTGAACTGATTGATATTTGTATAGATGTATTTGTAGCGTGGTTTTTTTGAATCGAGATCTTTTTTTATCTCATAGACCCCCTTTATACTTTTGCCGGAGCCTGGAATACCGGTTACA
Organism: uncultured Aquificales bacterium; assembly: GCA_964516095.1. Taxonomy (GTDB): domain Bacteria; phylum Aquificota; class Aquificia; order Aquificales; family Hydrogenothermaceae; genus Hydrogenothermus. The sequence goes on along the minus strand of CAZEYS010000070.1, from coordinate 784 downwards.
TATATAATCATTTCACTACGTCCGCAATCAGAGGTCTAAAATATTTGTAGAAACGTAAAGAGAGAGTGTAAAAAATTGATGAGAAAAGAGCTACCAAAGAACTTGTTATTAGAGGAAGTGCACCGTAAAAAGCATCAGTAAAGCCAATACAATTTAAAAAACCAAAAATCTTTGAAACTACGGTATCAGATGAACCAGTAGATAAAAGAACGATAAAGTTTGATACTGCATTGTAAAAATCAATAACAAGAGATATAAAAAATCCAAAAATCGCAACAAATGCAACAAGAACAACGCCATTTATAGTTACTATAGCAAGAGTGCGACCAAGTTTTGAAACAAGCCAGCCACCAATCAGAGTTATAAGATATTGCATACTATCCCCTTAAAATAAGTTTTATAGAAGCCCAAAAAATCTTTATAGCCAAATAAGTAAAAGCGATAAGAAAAATAAGAGTGAAAGCAGGTCTAACAGATTGTAGAGTTTCACAAGATGAAAAAGTAACCTGCTTACCAATTACAGTACCAGAAACTGAAGGATCACTTCCTAAAGGTAGACTTATATTTGGAACTCCACCAGTTAAGATATTTCTAACATTTTCTAAACTAGTTTGAATAGATGAAAATTGAGTTTGAAAATTTGCAATGAAATCATCAATAGAGGTATCATCTGGAAGAGTAGGACCCTGGTTAGTATTAAGAGCATCTAATCTTTGTTCTATTCCGGAGGTGTCAAAACTAAAATTCAAATCTTTAGAATCGATAGCGTTTTTTACGTCGTCGA
>CAZEYS010000069.1:0-5637 GCA_964516095.1 uncultured Aquificales bacterium | reverse complement strand
GAAAGATCATAAAAGACCAATTACTAATCATAAAAGAAGGAAAAAGAAAATAAAAGAGCCCCAGCAGAAAGGTTGCTACACCGGTAGCCTGAAGGAGACGAAAGAATATTTCTAGAAGAGAATCTTCCCTTTTAAAGGAATAAAGATCATAGTAATAAAGCCAAATCTGATAAAAAATAAGAACCAAAAAAATTTTACCAAAAAACTCTAAATCCAATAACGAGACAGACAAAAAACCAATATGATACCAAAAAGCCAATAAAGAAGATAAAAAAAGAAGAAAAGTCTCCAAGAGAAAAAAAAGAAGATTTCGAGCCGGATAATATCTATGAAACAACCATATCATAGTTATCTTAATAATTAGAAGACATATATTTCACATATTTTAATTTAGAAGAAAAGAGACCCAGGCTAGAAAGATGATAGGCATTAAACACAAAGCCCAACAACTTAGACCTACCTACTTTTTCCAGAGCTTCTGCAACAATATCTCTATCAGAAAAACCATATCTAACAACAAACAAAATACCATCAACCAAGCGAGACAAAGAAATTGTTTCAGAAGCAACCATGAGAGGAGCAGAATCAAAAAGAAAAAAGAAACCGGAAAAGGTTTTACGCAAATCTTCCAATAGATTAACGACTTTCTCAGAACTAAAAACATCCTTAAGAGGATGATAATTCCCCCCAACAGCCAATAAATAGAGATTGCTATAATCTGTCTCAAAGACTATTTCTGTCAAAGGAAGACCTTTCAAAAAGTAATCTGCTAATCCAGTTGAGGGAGAAATTCCTAAAAATTTATCGAAAGAAGGTTTCCTAAGATCAGTTTCAACAAGAATTGTAGGGACACTCTTTGCAAAAGAAAAAGCCAAATTGATAGCAGTATAACTTTTTCCTTCACCAGGAATGGCACTAGTTATTAAAACGAATCTAGAAGGCAATCCCGTTCTTGGATGCAGTATTTGACTTCGAAGAATTTTAAAGTTTTCTGCAATGAGACCTTCAGGATCGTGATAGACAGAAATTCTAGGATCTATTTTAGTGAGCTCAATTTTAGATAAATTTAATTCTGTTATTGTTTGTGAAAAAGTAGAAGAGGAATCAGAAATTTTATTTTGTTCGAAACTTTCGAGTAATTTAGTTATTTTACCCAAAATCCCCTCCAAAAATCAATAGCTTCTTTTTCTAATCCTATCCCTACTATTATCGATAAAATCAGGAAAAAAATTAATAAGACAATAAAGATCCAATTTATCTTGAAATATTTCGCATTTTCCCGCGAGAGTGAGTTCAAAAGTGCCTGCTCTGGTAAAGTATGTTTTACCTCCTCAAGAGCAGATTTAACATCTTCAAGATTTACCGTATTCCCCTTCCTTAGATAAGCATTTAACATGGCATGATCGGCTAGAATGTTAATAATCCGGGGAATTCCGCGAGAAAGTCGATAAATTTCTGCAATAGCATCATTAGTAAAAATCCTTGTTTTAGGAGAACCAGCTCTCAAAATTCTGGTAATAATATATTCTGAAACTTCAAATTCATCTTTAAAAGGCCCCAAATGATAACGATAAGAAAATCGTTGTCTCAAAGATGATAATTTCGGAACAGAAAGTTTTTGCAAAAGTTCTGGTTGTCCAACAAGAATAATTATTAAAGATTTCAAACCAGAAGCAACATTTGATAGCAATCTTAACTCTTCCAGCAATTCTTCTGAAGCTGCTTGAGCCTCATCAATAATTATTACCAAAGACTTATTTTGAGAAGAAAAATCAGACAATTTAGAAGAAAATTGGAGCAAAAATCTAGATTTAAAAGAATCATATTTAATAAAAAGATGATCCGCCAACAATTGATAAAAATCTCTTATTGATAAGTTAGGATTATATATTGGCAAAACATTAACATCTTTTCTTTTGTAGATATTTCTTAAAAAATAATTAAGAATAGTAGTTTTACCAACTCCTATATCACCTGTCAAGAGCAAAAAGGATTTTTTACTTATAATACTATATAAAAGATGAGATAACGCCTCCTTATGTTGAGGACTTAAATACAAGAAGTCAGGATCTGGATCTACATCAAAAGGATTTTTTGAAAGACCAAAATATTTATAATGCATTTATAGAAAAATTATAAATATAAAATTCTGTGAAAATTTTGAAGAAAATTTTTAGAATTCTATATCGAAACATTTTTCCAGATTAAATAAATAAGATATAAATTACAAGAAAGGCCCAGAAAAGCAAGAAAACCAAGAATTGAAGACTTTAAAATGGCCTTCTTTTTGTGCTGTGGTAACATAACTAATGGGATTATAGTAAGAACTTTTGTTTGATATAAAGTCTCTAGCATAGTAGGATCATAAATTCTTCTATCCAAAAAGAATTCGACCAAAAAAGCAAGACCTACTCCAACCAACAAAGCCGTCATAAGCCCCATTATCATAAGTTTTTTAGTGTTAGGTGAAACAGGAACTTCGGGTACACGTGCAGGATCAATAATTTTAAACTGTTCTCCTTGTTGTCTCTTCTCTAAAGTTTCTGCCATAGTAGCCTGAATTTTTTTATCAAGTAGCATCTGGTAGGTCTTCATAAGATTAGTATAATCTCTTGCTAAATCCTTTAATTCTTGCTCTCTCCTAGGAATATTTTCTAATCTCTTTTGATAGATTAGAATCTTTTGTTGGTTTTTAGCGTAAAGTTCTTCTATCCTTTTTAATTCCTTATCTATATCATTCAACTGCTTTTTTAACTGAGATGTCAATGTGGATTCTGTTAAATTACCACTATCAGCTGTTACCCCTTCCTTCTCTCTCTTCTTTTGTTCAATAATCTTTTTAATTCTTACAACATCGGGATGTTTTTCGGTATATTTAGCCAACAAAGATTCATATTTTTGCTGTAGTTGAGCTAAAGATGCCGAGTAATCAGTCAAATCAGAAGGTTCTGTTGTTTCAATTTTAACCTGATATTTCTTTAACTGCTCTAAAATAGTTACTTTTCTATCTTGTAACATTTCTTTCCTTAACTGCAAGGCTTCATTTTCTTTCTGCAGACGTTCTAATATAGAAATAATTGTATCTTTTTGCTCCGGAAGTTCTGACATATATTTTTGTTTATATTCCTGTATAGCTTGCTCTCTTTCTCTTAGCTCATTTTCTATCCTCTTCAATTCTTCATCTAAAAACGATGTGATAGTTTTGGCCTGTTCTTCTCTTAATTTTAAATTTTCTTCAATAAATATATTGGCAATCCTATTTACTACCTTTGCAGCTATTTTAGGATCATAATACTCAAAACTAATCACAAATACATTCCGTCTCCCTCCTCTTGGTCGAGAAACTCTTATATGTCTTCTCATTCTTTCAACCACGGTTTCCATCGGAACAGATTCTAACATTGAAGGATAAAGCTCATATTCTCTAATAAGAAGCTCTAAATTTCTTCTGCTTGTTATTTCTTGCCATATAGAATGAACAAAAGCTTCCATATCCCCACTCACAGTAGATTTAATATAAGAAGCGGGAACCCTCTGAGGAACTATAGAAAGAGTAACCGACGCTCTATAAATCTTAGGTGATCGTAGAATGTGAAGTTCGACTAAAGCAAAAACAGAAATAAATAGAAAAATAATAATCCATTTGCGTCTCCACAAAAAGGATAAAAAAGTATAAGGATCCATTTGAATAGGAACTTTTTGCATTTTTAGCTCCTAAAATGGCCAGAGATGTATTGGAAATTCTTTTGATTTCCAGATTTCACCAGTATATGAAATAGTCGCTATTAAATTATTTACTTCGTAATCATCTTGAGAAAGATCAGAATTAGCTTTTCTATAAGAATATCCTAAAGATAGATTAATATGCTGCGTAAGCTTTTTATTTAAAGAAAAAGAAAAGGCATAAGTCTTTGTTGTTTTAGAATTTCTTTCTTTAAAATCTTCAATTCTATAAAAAACCGAGGAAGAAAGAGATAAATACTTAGAAAGATCTCTCTGGTAAGAAAAAGAAAGATTGTAATATTCTGTAAAACCTCTATTATCAGCTTCTCCATACTCGTAACGATAACCACCAGAACCAGAAATGGAATAAGAAGAAAATCTGTATCTTTTAACATAGTTCACAGAAAAAGTAACACCTCTATCATTACCTTCTCCATCAATACTTCTTAAATAATAACCTAGATTAAAATGATATGTTTGAGTCTTTTCAGGACTCCATACATAAGAAACCCCAAAAGTATAAGCCCAATAATCGTCACCTTCAGGATCTTTATCCTGAGTACGATCTGCAGAGAAGTCAAGAGAAATATGTTTATTATGAGCAATTTTATAACCAAAAGAAAGATAACTTGAATAAGTATTTACAGGCTTTGTCTCTTCAAACTCTCTCTGAAAGAATGAAATTTTTGAATAAATAAAAAACCTTAAAAAATCCCGTGAAAGAGAAAAGTATTCTGAATAAACTCTAGAATCTTCCACGGTAGGATCTTCATTTTGAAGATAATTTACTGATGACCCAAAAGTTAAAAATGAATCTTTCCAATATTCATAAGAGAAAGAAACAGAAGAATTTATACGATAATAAGGCTCTCTTTTTTTTCTTTCCCTAAACACTTCTTCATTAGGTTCTATAATATTTTCAGTACGGTAATAATTACCGGAAAACAAACAAGAAAATTTTTTAGAAAAAAAACGAGAATAAGAAAGAGAAAGATTATGCTGAAAGGCGTTATTATTGGTCTCGCTCAAGTAAAAAGTTCGCCCCAAATTATAAGATAAATTCAGATCAGATATTTTTGAAGATCTATCAACAGAAAAAATAAGACCTGGTTCTAAAATAATATCATCTTTTTTATCTTCATCAGATAAATAAAGATTATCTGTATATTTTGCATCGCCATAAAGAGTTAACATATAAACTTTTTTTTCAGCTTTAACAAAGCCTGCATGTAAAAAAAGAAAAAAAACAATAAAAATCATGACCATAAGATACTCCTAAGGCACAAGAATAATATCTCCTGCTTGCAAATAAAAATCATTTATTTCTCGCCCTTTAGCTGCATTTTCATAATTGAAATACAAAATAACTCTTTTGCCATCTTTTTGTGTCCGAATAACCATTACTTTGTCTTTCTTAGCCCACTCAGAAAAACCACCTGCTAAAGATAGAGCCTGTAGAACAGTAACTGGTTTATTCAATAAATATCCTCCAGGATGAGCTATTTCTCCTATGACATAATAATATTTACTTTCAATTCCTTTCACAATAACCGTAACTACCGGCAAATCTATATATTCCTGAAGTCTCTTTTGTATTTCTTTTTTTAATTCCATTGGCGTTTTGCCGGCCGCCATAATATCATCAATTAATGGCAAAGTTATTCTTCCATCTGGTCTAACCATTACTTCTCGTGAAAAATCAGGTTCTTTCCATACAAATATTTCCAGAACATCACTGGGGCCTATTATATATTCCTCTGTTTGCGAGGCCAGACATAATCTAGACAAGAAAGTTAAAGTAAACAAAACAAATAAAAATTTAATCGTTCGCGACATCCTTCTCTCCCTTTAGAATTTTCAGATATTCTTCCCACTCCCAGGGAAGGAGATATTTCTTTTTGTTGTTACATTCTT
>CAZEYS010000068.1:0-5657 GCA_964516095.1 uncultured Aquificales bacterium | reverse complement strand
GCTCTACCTTGAGGGTCTAAAACTCCTTTTCTTGGTTTGATGTAAAACTTAATTAGCATATATTACCCCTTTACATTAAAGTTCTATAATTTATTATACACTTTCCCGTTTGGTTAAATTAGTTATAACTTTAGCTCCAATCAGGTCTCCCCAGACATTAGTAGCTGTTCTAAACATATCTAAGAACCTATCAACTGCTATTATTATAGCTATACCTTCTAAAGGTAGCCCTACTGTTGAAAACACTAAGGTCATTGTTATTAATCCAGCACTTGGTATTGCAGCGGCACCGATTGATGCAAGTGTTGCAGTAATGAAAATAAGAACCTGCTGGTATATAGTTAAATCTATTCCATAGACATGTGCTATAAAAACAGCAGCTACAGATTCATAAAGTGCTGTTCCGTCCATATTTATTGTAGCTCCAAGTGGTAAAACAAAGCCTGCAACTTTTTTAGGAATACCGGCTTTCTTCTCAGCAACTTCAAGGGAGACTGGTAATGTAGCTGAACTAGAGCATGTGGAAAAAGCTATGAGTAGGGCCTCTCTTACCTTTTTAAAGTATTCTAATGGATTTACCTTGCCAAGTACATAGGCAATAATGCCCAGATTTACGCTAAAATGCCATAAAAGCCCTATAAGAACAACCAGAACATACTGCCATAATGATAAAATTACATCTATACCTTTTTCTGCAACTACATACGCAATCAAAGCAAATACACCTATAGGTGAAAGGTATATTATCCATTTAGCCATATTTAAAATGGCATCGTTTAATCCATCAAAGAAAGTAACTACTACTTTTCTTTTAGAATGAGATATGTATAAAGTTGCCATGGCTAATAAAATTGAAAATAAAATGACGTGAATAGATTTACCTTCTGCTAAACTTTTAAATATATTAGAAGGTATCAAATTGTTTATGAAAGATTCTAATGTCAATTTTTGAATATTTAGATTGGTACTCTCAGGTTTGGAGATACTGTCAATAGAAAATGGAATAATGTTAACTAAAATCAGGCCTGTTAAAACAGCCAAAGATGTAGTTAAAAGATAATATAAAAATGCTTTCACTCCTATGTCTTTAAAATCTTGTGCAGAAGAAAGATTAGAAATACTTACAAAAATAGAAACAAAAATAAGAGGAATAACTATCATCTTAAGGAGATTTAAAAATACATCTCCAATTATTTTAAAATTTAGAGCAATATCAGGAAGATATATTCCTATTAAAATACCTAAAACTATACCTATTAAAGTAAGATTCTCAATAGATAGAACTTTTTTCAACAATATACCCTGTATTTTGAGTTTTTATAAATTATAATATATTTAAAACAATAATTATTATGGTGTTTTTATGGAAAACATTTTAAAAGAAGTTGATGGGATTATACAGAAACATGGTTTTGATAAACTCTACCATGATAAAACTAAAGAGCTGTGGTTTAGTGGTTATTTAAATGGTGTAAAGTTTGATGTTTATATAAGGCCACAGAGAGATGGTAAGTATAAATTTATTTTTGAAATACCCTCAGATAAAAAGGTGTGTTTATTCTTAAATGAAGAAGATGTTATAAAAAGAATTCAGAAAATATTTAACGAATTTTATTACCTACCTAAAAAAGAACCACAAACAGCTTGAAATAAACTTTCTTATATATAAATTTTCACAAAAATTTCAAAACTGGAGGAAAAATGAAACTTAATGTTGGAATTGTAGGACTACCAAATGTTGGTAAATCTACTATTTTTAATGCTCTTACAGAAACAGGAAAAGCTGACGTCGCAAACTACCCTTTTTGCACAATAGATCCAAATGTGGGTGTTGTAAACGTACCAGACAGCAGACTTGAAAAATTAGCAGAAATATCTAAATCAGAAAGAGTAATCCCTGCAACTATAGAATTTGTGGATATTGCAGGCCTTGTTAAGGGTGCCTCAAAAGGTGAAGGCCTTGGGAACCAGTTTTTATCAAATATAAGAAATGTTTCTGCTATAGCTCATGTAGTACGATGCTTTGACGACAGTGATGTTGTTCATGTGGAAGGTTCCGTTAACCCTGTAAGAGATGCAGAAATTATAGATACAGAGCTTATTCTTGCAGATTTACAAAGTGTGGAAAAAAGACTTGAAAAAGTTATAAAACCTGCAAAATCCGGTAATAAAGAGGCAAAATTTGAAGTTCAAGCTTTAACAAAGGCTAAAGAAATATTAGAAAGCTTAGAACCTTTAAGAACCAATACAGATAAATTTTCAGAAGAAGAGATAGATTATCTAAAGAAAACAATATTTCCTCTTACTCTAAAACCTGTTATGTATGTGGCAAATATAAGTGAGGAAGACCTTCCTGACGGGGAGAATAATCCATATGTAAAACAAATTAAAGAAAAAGCAGAAAAAGAAAATGCTCCTGTCGTAGTTTTGTGCGGAAAAGTTGAGCAAGAACTGGTAGAAATACCTAAAGAAGAAAGGCAAGAACTTTTAGAAGCTTATGGGTTAAGTGAACCTGGTTTAAATAAAATGATAAAAACTGGATATGAGCTTTTAGATTTGATAACTTATTTTACAACTGGGGAAAAAGAAACCCATGCATGGACTATTAAGAAAGGAACAAAAGCCCCTCAAGCTGCAGGAGAAATTCACTCGGATTTTGAAAGAGGATTTATAGCTGCAGAAGTTATTAATGCTGACGAGCTTATTAAATATGGTTCTTGGGCAAAGGCAAAAGAAGAAGGTGCCGTTAGGATAGAAGGTAAAGACTATGTTGTCCAAGATGGCGATGTGATGATATTTAGATTTAATGTTTGATGGCTATAATATCATTTATTGCAGTATTTGCAGGATGGCTTGTTCAAGGGTTTTTAGGGATTGGTTCTGGTATTATTTCTACAGCTATCCTGCTGTTATTCTATGATGCAAAAACTGTCGTTGTTTCTCTTTCTATTATAGCTCTTATTGGAACTATTTATTTAGCAGTTTTAAATTTTAAAGGAAGGTTATTTCTCAAAGAGATATCTATATTAGTACTCTTTTCATTTTTAGGGGCAGGGATTGGAAGTTATTTACTTGAAATTGTTTCTCATAAATTTATTGAGTTTACTTTTGGGCTTGTTGTCATTGCTACAGGCTTATATGATTTGTTTGCTCAGAAGAGAAAAATCTACATTCCTAAGAAATATAAGCATATTTTTGCTTCAATAACTGGATTTATAGGAGGGATAATATCCGGTTTAATAGGTGGTTCGGGACCTTTATATGCTTTTTATCTAAATCAAACCTTTCATGATAAAGAAAATTTTAAATTTGTTATATCTTTTTTCTTTGCTATTTTAAATGTGGAACGGATAATATTCTATCTGCTTTCTCCTCTTAAAAATTACTTTAATATGGAGATAATATTACCATCTATTCTGGCTGTATTTTTAGGTGCATATCTGGGAAATTATATAGCAAAAGTGTTTCCTACTAAAACTTTTAAAGAACTGGTTTCTTTTTCTATAATTATTTTTGGAGTTTACTTTTTGTATAAAGGTTTTTAATGAAATGAAGGAGGATTTGGAATGTACTTATGGATAAAAGCTTTGCATGTTATTTCTGTAATTTCATGGATGGCAGTTTTATTTTATTTGCCCCGACTTTTCATATATCATGTTGAAAACAAAGATAAAAGAGAATTTGTAAGTATCGTAAAAGTTATGGAATATAAACTTCATAAGTTTATAGGTATACCGGCATTTTGGGGAACTGTTATAACTGGTATTTTAATGTTATTTATGAATTCTGATATTTTTAAATCTGGTGGCTGGATTCATTTAAAGCTTACTATGGCTGTTTTACTTATACTTTATTATATTCATCTGGCATTTATAAGGAAAAATCTAGAAAAAGAAAATTACATTTATTCATCTAAATTTTTAAGAATATACAATGAAGTTCCAACTATACTTATGATAATTATAGTTATAATGGTAATAGTGAGGCCGTTTTAATGGATAAGATATTTTTGAAAAAACAACTTGAAAAGTTTTATCTGGAAGACGTAGGATACAAGGATATTACAACAGATAATTTACAAATAGATAAAAATGTAGAAGCTGTCATTTTAGCCAAAGAAAAAGGAATAGTTGCCGGGACTGAGTTTGCCGAGTATGTATTTAAACTAATAGATTCTGATATAAAAGTGAACATTCTGAAAAAAGATGGTCAGTCTATAAAGCAGGGTGATGAAATTATACAAATAAAAGGAAGTGGTAAATCTATATTAAAAGGAGAGCGACTGGCACTTAATATTATTCAGAGACTTTCAGGCATTGCTACAACTACCCATAAATTTGTAGAGAAATTGAGAGGAACTAATGTAAAGCTATTAGATACTAGAAAAACAACACCTGGTTTTAGGGCTTTTGAAAAATATGCCGTTAAGGTTGGAGGAGGGTACAATCACAGATATGCCCTTTATGATATGGTTATGATTAAAGACAACCATATTAAATTGGTTGGTAGTATAAAAGAAGCTGTAAAACAGATTAGAAAAAATGTATCTCCAATGGTCAAAATAGAGGTAGAAGCGTCTTCTCTCAGTCAAGTAAAAGAGGCATTAGAAGCACAGGTTGACGTTATAATGCTAGATAACATGAGTTTAGAAGAAATGGAAAAAGCAGTTAAATTAATAAACAAAAGGACAAAAATAGAAGCCTCTGGAAATATAACTCTTGACAATATTCAGCAAGTTGCAAAAACAGGAGTTGATTTTATATCAACAGGTGCCCCAATCCATTCAAGTAAATGGCTTGATATAAGCTTAAAATTTTATTAATTTAAGATTTAAGGAGTATAAAATGATAGATTTTTCTCAAATAAAAGGATTTCTTTTAGATTTGGACGGGGTTTTATACATCGTTGACAAGCCAATAGAAGGTGCTCCCGAAACAATTAACAAACTAAGACAAAAGTTTAAACTTAGATTTATCACAAATACTACTACAAAACCCAAAAAAGCGATATATGAAAAACTAATAAGAATGAACTTTAATGTAAGAGAAGAAGAAATATTTTCAGCCCTTGAAGCCACAAAACAGTTTTTAAAACAAAAGAATGCAGGAGCGTTTTTTCTACTTACTGATGAAGCCTTAAAAGATATGGAAGATATCCCAAAAGAACCAGTAAACTATGTAGTTGTTGGGGATGCAAGAGATAACTTTACCTACCAGAATATGAATAAAGCTTTCAGGTATATTATTGAAGGAGCAGAGCTAATTGCTGCTGCAAAGAACAAGTATTTTAGAGATAAAGACGGTAAGCTTTCTTTAGATTGTGGAGGTTTTGTGGTTGCTTTGGAATTTACTACTGGAAAGGAAGCTAAGCTTATTGGAAAACCCAACAAAGATTTCTTTTTATTTGCAGTGAAATCTATGGGACTAAAACCTGAAGAAGTAGCAGTTATTGGAGATGATATAGAAGCAGATATTAAAGGAGCTATGGATGCAGGACTTAAAGGAATATTAGTCAAAACAGGAAAATTCATACCTGATGATTTAAACAAAGGTATAAAACCTGATTTAGTTATTGAGAATATAAATCAAATTCTGGATTATATTAATCAGTAATAATAACTGATAATTTTTGCATTTTGAACAGAAAATATATTTCTG
>CAZEYS010000067.1:0-5740 GCA_964516095.1 uncultured Aquificales bacterium | reverse complement strand
ATTCATATATATACAGAAAGTCAATTTTAACAAGTTTCAGGAAAAAAGTTTTTTAAGTTTTATTAAAGGGTCTTCTTCTGTGTAGATTTTTGTATTTGGAATTCTGTGGGCTGTTAGAAAGCTGTTTAACTTTTCATCAATTTCTTTAAGATTTGCTGTGTACCTTTTTATCATATCTTTTTTCAGGTATGGAATTTTTCTTTTTTCGTCAAAGCTTCTTAGCTGGTATCCTCTGTATATATCAGGGTATTCTTCTTCTTTATCTCTTATTCTTATTAAATAAAGTTTATGTTTATGGAGTAGTGGAGATAAATCAATAGAAAATACAAAATCTCCTACCAGTATAACAAGGGAACGTTTCCCTTTTGATATGAAATTCAAACTGTCTTTTGGTTTTATTTTTAAGTTTTTCAAATCCATAGAAAGGAGAAAATCAACAGCTTCATCAACAACTAAATGTGAGTTTCTATGTTTAAAGTACTTCTGGAGACCATTTGATACTATGAAAACTTCAAGCCTATCCTTTTGATATAAAACAGAGTACCCTATAAGAGAAAAAACTTCTATTAATCTTTCAAGTTTATTTTTAAATAAAAACTCCTGGTCTACAAACAAGACAACTTTTACATTCTGACATTTTATTTCTTCTCTTTCAACGACAAAGGGTTTCCTTTCCCTTGCTGTTATAATCCAGTTTATATTTCTTATGTCATCTCCATACGTGTATTCCCTTATATTTTTTAGGTCATCTTCCTCTCCAAAGATAAATGTTTTATGTATACCTTCTAAATGACTTAAAATTCTATGTTTTGATTTTATTTTCAATAGTTTGGCTTTCTTAAACTTGTCCATCTTCTCACGGCATAGGTACATTTTCAATTATCATATCAATGATATCATCTGTTGTTATTCCTTCTGCCTCTGCCTTAAAGGAAATTAAAAATCTGTGTCTGAACACTTCTTTTATGTATGCAAGAATATCAGAAGGACTCACATAATCTTTTCCCCTGAGAAAAGCAACAGCTTTTGATACTTTATAAAGGTTGATTGTAGCCCTTGGACTTAATCCTAATCTAATATATTCTGGTTTTATACCAAACTTATCTGGGGTTCTTGTTGCTATCACAAGGTTTACTATATACTCCTCAACTTCTTTATCTATATGTATATTTTTTATTTTTTCTTTTAAAGAAAGTATTTCCTCTTTATCTGCAACTTTTTCTGGTTCCTGTAAAGTGATATTTCCATTTTCAAAACCTTCTCTTTTTGCAACAAGTTTTAGTATTTTGTATTCTTCTTCCTGTGATGGGTAATCAACAACAACTTTCATTAAAAATCTATCAAGCTGAGCTTCAGGTAGATTGTAGACACCTTCTTCTTCTATTGGGTTTAATGTAGCCATCACAAGAAAAGGTTTATCAAGAAAAAATGTGTGCTCTCCTATTGTGATTTGTTTTTCCTGCATTGCTTCAAGGAGTGCTGATTGGACTTTTGCAGGTGCTCTATTTATCTCATCTGCAAGGAGAAGGTTTGTGAAGATTGGTCCCTTTTTTACTCTGAACTGGTCTTTTTCTATTATGTATATCTCGCCTCCTAATATATCAGAAGGAATAAGGTCAGGGGTAAACTGTATTCTTTTAAAATCAAGGTCTAAAACTTTCCCAAGGGTTTTAACTGCTGTTGTCTTTGCAACACCGGGAATACCTTCTATAAGAATATGCCCTTCTGTTAAAAGCCCTATAAGAAGGGCATCTATCATTTTCTCCTGACCTATTACAGCTTTTTTTATCTCTTTTTTTATCTGATTTATTAATTCCATTTTCGTCTCCTTTATTGCTATTTACCATGGATTTTTTGTGCCAAGTTCAGATTTTGACTTGGATTTTTTTTGTTTTTTTTCTTCTTTTACTTTAACAATTGTTGTTTTAGGTTTCTTTTCTTCTTCTATAGACAAAATCATACTTACATAAAAGTAAAGTTTTTTTATTCTCCTGTCGTAAGGTTTAATCTGGTATAGCAGTTTTAATAGATTGTAAGATTTCTTATACTCTTTTTTTAAAGCTAATATGTAAGCTATGTTGTATCTTACTGCTACTTTTAGCTCAGGGTTTTCTGTTTTTATTTTCTTTAGTATCTTTAACGCTTTGTTATACATTCTTGCTTTTATAAATGAAACTGCACCGTTAAACTGGCTTTCTGGTTTTTTTTCTTTTATGAACTCTTCCCCTGCCTTTTGATATTTACCTACTGTGTAAAATACATAACCTAAAATTTCTCCTGCTTCTGAAATCCCTGAGAAAAAAAGAAAAGCTACAAAGGTTAATAAAAACCTCTTTGAAAAGAATACAAAAGCTATTAAGGCAAGAGAAAAAACAGAAATAAAAGGAGATAGATAAAGATAATCAGGTATTTTCAGGATAACTTTTTCTGTTTTTTTGGAAATACCCTTTATAAAAGATGATATACGTTTAATATCTGTATCGTCTTCTGTATAATGGATATACAAACCACCTGTGATATCTGATATTTTTTTAAGATTTGTATTTAACTTTGAAACTGCTTTGTAAAAAGGAACCGTACCACCATTTTCTGTTGCTACAGCATAGAAAATAACTCTTACTTTTGTTTTTTTCAAAAGGGACAGAAGCTTTTGATACCCTTCGTCTCCACCATCTGAAACAAGAATAATAATTCTTTCTTTTGTAGAAAATAAAGAGTTGGAAACACTTAAAGCTCCCATTAAATTGGTACTTCCTTTTAGTGGAATGTTTGTATTTTCTAAATACCTTCTTATTCTGTTTACCTGATTTAGTGGATAAAATACAACCTCTGGATTATCAGAAAATAAAACAAGTCCCACTTTTTCTCCTTTCAGTAAAGACGTAAGCTTGATTAATTTCTCTTTGGCTTTTTCAAAACGTGAGGGTTTTATATCTTTTACTGCCATTGAAAGGGAATGGTCTAAAACTATTACTATTTCTGTTTCCTTTTTTAAAACAGTTTTATATCCTTTTTTTAACACTGGTTCTGAAAGGGATAAAGAAATCAGTATTCCTAAAACTGTAAATAGTATAAAATCCAGTAACTTTTTACCTTTTATATAAAAATAACTACCTAAAAAAAGTACAAATAAAGGTAAAAGCCATAAAAACTCTGGTTTTAGTACTTCCATATCTTTACCAGAAAAAAGAGATTAATAAACAGGAAAAACAGCAAATATAAAGGAAATTTTCTGTTCATATGGAAAGCAAGTATCAAAAAGAACCTTTTTCTTTCTGGCATATCCTTTACCTTTTGATAGAGAACAGTCTTTAAAATACTATTGAAAACTTTTTTTTCAGGTTTCTTTTCTTTATAAAGACAGTTTTCAAGCTGGTTTATATACTCTTTTAAGTGGGGCATTTCAACAGATATAAATCTGTACAACTTTTTATAACTGTCTAACTCTTTACTGTTTAAAGACATAAAATATAAAACTTTCTCAGGAATTAATCTTTTTCCTGTCATATAAATAGCCATAAAGGCAAAAAATAAAAGAATAAAAAAAGCATACAGTATGTGTAAAGTGTACCTTTTTAAAAGTATTAAAAAGTCCATAGAATAATCTTTTTTGTAAAAATACTCTGGATAAAGTTCTTTAAACTCTTTTATGTAATCAGCTTCCTTAAATGTTTTTTGTATGATTTTTCTCTTTAGGATTATTTTTTCTGTTTTCTTTTCAATTATTTTACCTTTGAATGGGTCAAAGTATCTAAATTTAACAGGTTCAACTTCAAGTTTATCCATATAAACAATTCTAAAAACCTCTGTTGAAAAAACTTTATCTAAATTGTTTTTGAAAATATGTTTTATCTTTTTTGCAGAGCCATTTTTCACAACTAAACTGTGGTTTGGAACTTCAGGAAACCCTCTTCCTGAGATTGTTATAAAAAAAGTTACGTTTCCTTGTTCTTTTTTCAGTCTTGTTGTAATACTGAAATCTCCTACAAAAGAAATTCCTTCTGGAACAGGAACAAACGAAAAAGTTCTTTGTGATTTTACTGTGAATACTCCATCAGATGTTTTAATAATGAAAGGAATTTGATATTTTCCTTTCTTCAAAAAGAATATTACAAATTTTTGCTTCAACTGATTTTTATTAGAATATTTCTGTGTATTGTAGTAGATAAACGGTATATCAGGTTTTATAGTTATTTTTTTTAATGAAACTGCTTTTTTAGATTTCACAATAACTTCCACAGTAATAGGTTGTTTTACAAAAAAAACATCTTTTTCAGGGTAAATAAGCTCTACACTGTAGTTTTTTGTTTCAAATACATCCCCATAGGAAGAGTTTATAAGAGAAATAAATAAAACAAGTACTTTTAAATAAAACCTTTCCTTTAAAGCTTTGTAAAAGAGTTTGGAAAGATAAGCAGAAACAGTTATAAATGCTACTATTTTTATCCAGAAATCAACAGGTTTTTCATATACTAAAGAAAAATCTTTCACAACAGATGGTTCCAGCTTATTTATCTCATTAAATATCCCTTTGAGGGCATTTTTATACTTACCTTTTACAAAAAACGCTTTTCCTCCTGAACTTTCTGAAAGGATTTCAAGGTTTCTGAAATTTTCCCCACTACTGATTCCTATAGTGTAAATTTTTGCTCCAATTTTGCTGTTAAAAGTTACTACATCCTCTAAAGGATGTTTACTGTTTATATCTCCCCCATCAGATAATAGAATGATAACTTTGTTTTTTTCTTTTGGGTTAAACATTTTTAATGTTTCTATCAAAGCATCATACATGGCTGTTCCACCAGTATCAACCATCGCTGTGTGTATAAAAGGTATTATTTTTAGTAAATAAGTTTTGTCAGATGTTTTAGGTGCTATCTGAAAAGAAAGATTGTCAAAGACTACAATGCCTATTTTATCTTCTTTGTCTCTTTTTAAAATAAACTCTTTAAGTATATCTTTTGCTATTTCAAGCTTTTTGTTTTCTTTCATTGAATTACTAACATCAAGACAGATAACTATGTTATAAACCCTTTTTTTTGCAAAAAACAGCTCATCCTTATAAGGATGCATAGAAATAGCTGTCAGTAAAACAGTGAGAAAGACAGTTAAAATAGGTATTTGCCTAAAAAAGAAACTTTCAGGCTTTCCAAAAAGCTCTATATGGGGGAAGTAAACGATTTTTTTACTTTTTAAATAAACAGAACATAAAACTACACAAACTAAGGTTAAAATTCCTGCTAAAAGAAAAAACCAATACTTAAAATGTAATTCAAGCATTTTTTTTCACATATTCCAGAAATTTTTTTATAAGGGTTAATGTTTCTTCATCTAAATTTCCAACTTTTTTTTTGTATTTGAATGCTTCTAATTTCTTTAAAAGCTCTTTATTGTAAGGCGTATTGTATTTATAGGTTAAAAATGTTATCTGATAAGCTGTTTTTTTAGCATCACTAAAATCAAATCTAAAACTGTTTTTTCTTTGCTTTTTGAAAAACGGTTTATACATAAAGAACACAAAAACAATAGCCAAAAAAATAAAAGTAGAAACCGGCGTTAGAAAAATAGAATACTCAATCCATATTGGATAAACTTCAAATACTCTAATAAAAGATGTTTCCATATCTTGAAAAAAGTTAGTTTTTCTATAAAGATCTATCAATGACCCTAATCAAACTTTTGTGTTGTAAAACGTGTCAAAATAGCAGTATATTTTATTTTCTCAGGAACACATAAAAAA
>CAZEYS010000066.1:1500-5947 GCA_964516095.1 uncultured Aquificales bacterium | reverse complement strand
TGTAACAGCTATTTCCCATGGTAAAAAAGCTGCCCAATCAATTCATGAATACTTAACCACAGGTGTATGGGAATACGGTAAAGAAGAAGCCACTAAATAATTTTAATTAAAAGGGGCTTTAAGCCCCATTATTTATTTTGCTTTATTTAGAATTAGAGTAGTTATAGTTCTAACAGGAAAGCCAGTTCCTCCCTTTGGATGATAATACCAACCAGAGGTTGTATGAGCTGGACCAGCTATATCAATGTGAACCCATGGTGTTTTTTCTGGAACGAATTTTTCTAAAAATAAACCTGCTGTAATCGCTCCACCATATCTTGTTTTGCCAATGTTATGAACATCTGCATTAGGAGCTTTGATATGTTCTCTTAGCATATCGTTAAATGGTAGCTGCCACATCCACTCTCCTGTTTTTTGAGAAACAGCTAAAACTTCATTTATTGCTTTCTGGTTATTTCCCATTACTCCAGCTGTGTATTCTCCAAGGGCTACAACACAAGCACCAGTTAAAGTTGCCATATCTATAATTAAATCTGGATTTTGTTCTGAAGCGTAACAAAGAGCATCAGCAAGTGTAAGTCTTCCTTCAGCATCAGTGTTTCCAACTTCTATTGTTGTTCCATTCTTTGCTGTTAATATATCATCAGGTCTATAAGCTTTTCCATCAGGCATGTTTTCTGCAGCTGCTATAATTCCATGAACTTCAACCCCTTCTGGTTTTAACTCTCCAAGCGCTTTAAATATACCAAGTACAGCACAGGCTCCAGATTTATCTGATTTCATCCATCTCATGTAGTCTCCAGGTTTTATGTTTAAACCTCCACTATCAAAGGTGAGACCTTTTCCAACAAGAGCAATTTTTTCCTGTGGATTTTTTCCCTTATATACGAGATGAATAAATCTTGGAGGGTTAGCACTTCCCCTTGCAACAGCAAGATAAGCACCCATTCCCATTTTTTCACACTCTTCTTCGTCATATATCTTTACTTCAAAGCCGTACTCTTTTGCAAGTTCCTCAGCTATTTCTGCAAGTTTTTCTGGATTAATTACATTTGGAGGTGTATTTACAAGATCTCTTGTAAAATTCTGTGATTCAGCAAGTATTTTTCCTATTTTAACTGCATCCTCAGCTTTAGATTTTTCTTTTCTTTCAACTCTAACAATTAAGTTCTTTAGTTCATAGCTATCTTTTTTACTTTTGTATTTATCAAAACTATAACTTCCAAGGATAAATCCTTCAGTAACAGCCTGAGCATACTCACTTTGAGGCTCTTTTAAAGAAATTTCTTTTAAATCAAAAATTACCTTTTTAGCATTTAACTGTTTTGCTATTTTTACAGCAGAAGCTCCAACTCTTCTGAAGGTATCAAGGTCAGCTTTTTTCTTACTTCCAGCACCAATTAATACTATATATTTAGATTTTATTTTGTCTAAGGTCGGAATTATAAGGGTTTTACCTAAATCTCCTTTAAACTTTTGTTCTTTTTGTAACTTTGATATTGCACTATCCAGTTTTTTGTTAAGCTGATTGATTTCATCAGAGAGTTTTTTATCTTCAGAAAAAACAGGAATAAAGAGTATATCTGCTTTCTGGGTATCTAACTTTCCACTGAAAACTTTTATATCCATTGATTTTCTCTCCTTTTTGAATATTAATTAATTTTATTATAATAGCCAAAAATAGATAACTTAGCAATGAAATTAATATACTCTAAAGTAGATAAAAACATGTTTTTCCCCGACCCATATGAAGCACCAGATGATTATCCGCTGGCTTATGGTGGGGACTTATCTATTGATAGATTATTGTTTGCTTATTCAAACGGTATATTCCCGTGGTATTCAGAAGGAGAGCCAATATTATGGTGGAGTCCAAACCCACGGATGGTTCTTTTTCCTTCGGATTTAAAGGTGTCTCGAAGTTTGAGAAAAGTTATAAAGAACAAAGGATTTGAAGTAAAATTTGACACAAACTTTGAGAAAGTAATAAACATGTGTGCTACAGTTTATAGAAAAGGACAGGATGGTACGTGGATTACTCCAGAAATGATAGAAGCTTATGTTCAACTGCATAAAGCAGGTTTTGCTCACAGTGTTGAGACATATCTAAACGGTAAGCTGGTTGGAGGTCTTTATGGAGTTTCTATTGGCAGAACATTTTTTGGGGAATCGATGTTTCATCTTGTTTCTAATGCATCTAAAGTTGCTTTTGTTTATCTCGTTGAACGTTTAAAAAAATGGCAGTTTGACATGATAGATTGCCAGCAATCAAGTCAGCATATGGCAAATTTTGGTGCAGTTGAAATTCCAAGAAATAAGTTTTTAGATATACTAAAAAGTTCCGTAAAAAAGCCTACATTAGTAGGAAATTGGAATAATCCCAGAGAAATAATCTTGAATGTGTGATAAATGTCATTAGAATAATCCTCTATAAAACATAAAATATAGATTATAAAAAAATTTTAAGGAGGTATGTAAAATGCCAAAAATAAATAACTACGTAGATATTTCAACAATTGACAAAGAAGCAAAAAGAGATTTTATTGACAGACACTCTCCTTTTGTACATGTAGAAGGAACTCCTGTAAAAGGTCAAAAATTTAAAGTTAAAGTTAAAGTTGGTCAAGAATATTGCCATCCAGACGATTTTGACCACTACATTGCATGGGTTCAGCTTTGGGATGGTGATACATTCTTAGGACAAGCTACTTTTGTTCCTGGTGTACAGGGTAATCAGTGTTCTCAAGCTGAAGTTGACTTTTACATTGTACCAACTAAGAAAAAATTAAAACTTCAAGCTATGAGCTACTGTACTAAACATGGATTGTGGCAAGGTCCGGAAGTGGAAGTAGAGGTTCAAGAAGCAGAAGAACCTGTTGGAGCATAATAAGTAAAAGTTATAATAAAATCTTGAAAGCCCCATAAAGGGGCTTTTTTTTATTGTGATTTTGGAAGTATTGGAATTGTAACAATATCTTCTAATTTATTTTTTAAAACTTGAGGATGTCTGGATTTTCCTTTAGTATTTTTTTTGCTTCATCAATTTCCAGATTTTTGAATGTAGATAAAATCTCTATTGCCTTTTCATACAGTGTTTCATCTTCTATAAGCTTTTTTAACTCTTTTTCTATATCAATAATTTCTTCTGGAGATGTAGGAATACTTGAGACATCTAATACTTGACTTGATTCAATAGAGTAGTTTATATAGATAGTTAGCTCCTTTATATCCTCTTTAGACAAAAGATAATCTACATCCTTTAATGACTTTTCACGAAGTTTTCCTTTTAAAATCAAAACAGGTTTTTTCGAGTATTGAGTTTGCATTTTTTCTATTTCATATTTAAGGGTTTTTATATCTTCTTCTAAACTGTTTTCTGATAAAGTAAATCTTAAAAAGGGTCTCTTGCGAGATAAAGTTAATGGTTGGTAAGAGAACTTACCATCTGAAAACTCTATTAAATGGATTTTTTTATCAATTTCTTCTTCTTTTGGATTATAAGCTGTGTACTCTGTAGAACCAGAATACAAAATAAAACTATCCCTTATATAAAAAGGTTCTTGAGGAATATGATAATGACCTATACCTACATAGTTATAGCCGTCAGGTAGTTCTTCATGTAAATTTAGTATTGAGTTTGGAAAGAAAGGTTGAAACTCGTGGTGAAGCATTAAAAGATGAATGGCATTATTATTTGGAGAGTTTTCTCTGATTTTCTCTAAAAAGTTTTTTAACTTGCTTTGTCTCAAAGCAACCTTGGGGATATACTTTAAACCAGATATAACAACACCTTCGTGTTCAATACTACCAGCATCTATAAGTTTTAATCCAAAACTTTCCAGTATCTTTAACGGGGATATATCCCTAATCTGATTTCCTCTGTCATGATTACCAGAAATGGTAAAAATAGGGATTTTATGGTCTTTTAGTCTTTTTATTACTTCAATAGCTTTTAGGAAAGTTTGATTAGATGGTCTTGATGTGTGAAAAAAATCTCCAGAGTGTAGTATAAAATCAACATTTTCTTTTATTGCAATTTCAATTGCTTCCTCAAAAACATCAAAAAAGTCTTCTTCTCTTTCTATTAAGCCGTATTGTCTATAGCCTAAATGGGTATCACTTATCTGTAAAAATTTCATCTATTACAGGTTTCATCTCCAGGTTTCTTACCTAATATCTTTCCTAAAATTGTATCAGATGGACAAAAACCTGTAAATGCTGATATATAGAGCATAGCTATTATGAACCAGATTATATACTCGCCCCATTTTTGTCCAGTATGCATTAAAACTAATGATATAAGTAAAAGTGTACCCATCATAAATCTCTGCACTCTTAAAGCTGACATAAAAATAACCTCCTTGACGCCAATAACAAAATTCTATGCAACTCATTATAAATTGATAAAAAGCATAAGACAATAATTAAATGAAAACAGTTAAAACAA
>CAZEYS010000066.1:0-1400 GCA_964516095.1 uncultured Aquificales bacterium | reverse complement strand
TTAAGTTCTGGCTTTTCTTTTTACTCTTTCTATGTTAATGACACCTTTTACAGATTTAATTGAATTAATAATTTCCTCTAAATGTGATTTATTTTTCACAGTTATTAAAAAGTCATTTAAAGCTCTATTATCTGGAAGAGTTTTTATCTGAGCTTTTGATATATTTGACTTTTTTGAGGCGATGGCTGCTGAAACATCAGCTAAAAGACCAGGTCTATCTTCTGATACAACTTTTATTTGCACTTCATAATATTTGTTGTCAATATTACTGCTCCAGGAGATATCTACTAATTTTTGAGAGTTACTTTTTATTTCTTTCAAAATATTTGGACATTCTTTAGTGTGTATAGATATTCCTTTTCCTTTTGTTATTAATCCTATTATGTCATCACCTGGAATTGGACGGCAACAGTTAGCAATCTTGCACATTACGTTTGTAATACCATCTACTTCTATTTTTACACTTTCTTTGTCTTCTGCTTTTTGTCTTTCTTTTTTATTCTTTTGACTTTGCTGTTTTTTTTCTTTAAAAATTTTTAAAATTTTATTTAAAGATATCTTACCTTCTCCTACTGAGATTAGAAAATCTTCAAAGGTTTTATAATTGAATGTGTTGATTATTTTCTTTTTCTCTTCTTCGGTAAGTGCATTAAGGGATTTCCCTATTTTTTTCAGTAATTTATCTATCAGCTTTTCACCGAACTTTTTGGCTCTTTTCTTTTCTATTTTATGAATATAGCTTTTTATACTGGATTTTGCTTTCGATGAAACGACGAATTTAAGCCAATCTCTACTTGGCTTTTTGTTTGGTGAAGTAATTATTTCTACAACATCTCCGCTTTTTAGTTTTGTATTTAAAGGCACTATATTACCATTTACCTTAGCTCCTGAGCACTTGTGTCCTACTTGTGTGTGTATATTGTATGCAAAGTCTACAGGTGTTGCTCCAACTGGTAATTTAACCAGATCTCCTTTTGGTGTAAAAACAAATATTTCTTCTCGTCCTAAATCGTTTTTTACATTTTCCAAAAGTTCCGAGCTTGGGTTTTCTTTTATTGAATCAAGTATATTTTTTAGCCATACAAAAGACTCTATGTCTTTTTCTGTTAACTTTCCTCCTCCTTTGTATCGCCAGTGGGCAGCCACTCCTTCTTCCGCTATTTTATGCATTTCGTGGGTTTTTATCTGTATCTCTACAAATTTGCCTTCGGGACCAATTATCGTGGTGTGAAGAGCCTGATATAAATTGGATTTTGGCAAGGATATATAATCTTTAAATCTTCCTGGAACAGGTTTGAAAATTGAATGTATTATTCCAAGTGTGAGGTAACAATCTTTGATATCGCTTACTAAAATTCTTATTCCGTTTATATCATAAATATCACTTAATTTTATGTTTT
>CAZEYS010000065.1:1865-6012 GCA_964516095.1 uncultured Aquificales bacterium | reverse complement strand
TGAGATATTTATCCATGGTGCAATGTGTATGGCTGTGTCTGGTAGATGTTTCTTATCCCATGATGTTTTTGAAAAATCAGGAAATAGAGGTGAATGTTATCAAGTATGTAGACATGAATTTGACGTGAAAATTGTATCTAAGAATACAGGAACTGAATTTTTCCTTGGTAGTGATTATGTTTTATCTGCAAGGGATCTGGTAACCATAAACTTTGTAGATAAATTAATGTGGGCTGATAGCTGGAAAATAGAAGGAAGAAATAAAAACCCGGACTACGCCTATATAGTAACAAAAGCTTATAGAGAGGCCAGAGACAGAATTTTAAACGGCGAATGGGAAACAAAAGGCTGGAAAGACTTGTGGGATATGCTTGAAAGAGTTTATCATAGACAATGGGACAGTGGGTTTTATTTTGGAGAAGGATTATTCGGTTTAAACAAATCTATAGCAAAAGAAAAAAAAGTATATGTAGGAGAAGTCGTACATTACTATCCAAAAATATCAGTGGCTGAGGTTAAAATAGTAAACAATCCAATAAAAGTTGGAGATACTATACATATAATAGGTAAAAAGACAGGTGTAGTAAGACAAAAAGTTGAATCAATGCAGGTTGATAGAAAGAACATAGAAGTAGCAGAAAGAGGAATGATAGTTGGCTTAAAAACTGTAGATAAAGTTCGAAAGGGAGATAAAATTTATCTAATGCAGGAAGTAGAAGTAGACGAAAAAGAAAAAGAAAAGGTAGAGGTTTAAATGAAGGAAAAAGAAAAACTTCCCTGTGAGCTTTTAAAATACGAAGATTATAAAAAAATACCTGAGGATGTTTTAAAGAAAATACTTGATATAGTTAAATTAGAGCTTGAGTTTTTGTTGAGAAATAAAATTCCTCCGCTACCTGACCTTTATAAAAATTGGTTTTTAGTATTTTGCCATTTATATGAAACTAATCAGCATCTTACTGATTTAGAGATAAAAGGTATTTACAAAAAGTATTTTGATGATAAAAAAGAGATAAAAAACCAAAAAGAAGAGATAAAGCTCTGCACAGAACAGATAAACAAAGTTTCTGAAAAAATAGAAATAAATCTTTTACAAATTCTTAAATCTTTAGAAACATATCAAGAAAGAATTGAAGAGCATAAAGAAAACATTGAATCTAAAGTAAAAGAAATAACTGACGAGTTAATATTAGAATATTTAAAAAAGATTTTACATGAAATTGAAGAACTTAAAAAAGAAAATGGAAAACAAAAAAATAAACTCGAATTTTATAAAAAAGAAATAGCTCGGTTAAGAAGAGAGCTCCAGCTAACCAAAAAAGAGGCAAACTTAGACTATTTGACAGGTATCCCAAACAAAAGAAAATTTGTGAGAGCTTTAGAAGATTTTCTCCGGGATTTAAAAGAAAAAAAATATCCATTTTCATTTATTATTCTGGATATAGATAACTTTAAAAATATAAATGACACTTACGGTCATATTGCAGGGGATAAAGTCCTCAAAGAAGTGACAACAGTTTTAAGGTTTTATTTAAGAGCTAACGCAATTATTGGCAGATTAGGTGGTGAAGAATTTGGGATAATTTTACCAGGAGTTAAATTAGAAGATGCAGTAAAAATAGCAGAAAGAATAAGAAAAATTTTAGAAAATAGGAAAATCAAAATAGGTGATAAAACAATAAATGTAACTGCAAGTTTTGGAGTTACACAAGCAAAACCTGATGATACCCCAGAAACTTTGATAAACAGGGCTGATGAAGGTATGTATGAAGCAAAAAGAACAGGTAAAAACAAAGTTATACCAATTATGTAAAGGAGGCTTTTGGTGCCAGCAATAAGAAAAGTAAGAGGGTTTCAGGATATATTTGGTGAGAATGCAAGAAAATATAGACACATATCTGATACAGCTCGTAGTATATTCAAAAAATACAACTTTGAAGAAATAATACTTCCTTATGTTGAAGACGTCTCATTATTTAAACGGTCAGTAGGAGAAGCAACAGACATTGTCCAAAAAGAGATGTATACCTTTACAGATAAAGGTGGTAGAGAAATTGCTCTCAGACCGGAAGGAACTGCTTCTACAGTAAGAGCCTATCTTGAAGAAAAGATGTATGCCCATAGTCCTATTAAAAAACTATTTTATGAAGGTGCTATGTTCAGATACGAAAGACCCCAAGCAGGAAGATATAGACAGTTTCACCAGATTGGGGCAGAAATTTTTGGAATATCTTCCCCTGCAGCAGATGCGGAACTTATAAAAATGGTAAAAGACATACTTGATATATTAAATATAGATACAAGGTTAGAGATAAATACTCTCGGAACTTTTGAAGACAGAAAGAGATATTTAGCTGCACTGGAAACATTTTTAAAATCCAAAAAAGAAAATCTATGTGAAACCTGTAATATTAGAATAGAAACTAATCCACTTAGGGTTTTAGATTGTAAAGTTGAAACCTGTAAAGACATTACAAAAGAAGCTCCTGTTATAACTGATTTCTTGTCTGAGGAGAGTTTAGAAAAGTATGAAAAGTTAAAATCATATTTAAACGAGCTTAATATTTCTTTCCAGGAAAATCCCCATTTAGTTAGAGGTCTTGATTACTATACTCATACAGTTTTTGAATTTATAACAGATAAAATTGGAGCCCAAGGTACAGTTGCAGCTGGCGGAAGATACGACAATCTGGTTGAGCAATTGGGAGGTCCTCCAACACCAGCTTTAGGTTTTGCAGCAGGTATAGAAAGATTAATGCTTTTACTGGACACTTTACCAGAGGAAGAACCTCTAATTTCTGTAATCCCGCTGACAGATGATTATATAGTAACAGCCTTAAAAACAGCAGATATAGCAAGAAAAAATAATCTCAGAGTAGAACTAATAATGAAAGAAGGTTCATTAAAATCAAAAATGAAACTTGCAAATAAACTAAAATCTAAATTTGTTATCTTTGTAAGTGATAAGTTTGAGCTCAAAGATATGGTAACAGGAATCCAAGAAATATACTACAACCACGAAGACCTTTTAGAAACCCTGAAATCACGAGTCTAAATTTAAGTCTTGAAATATAAAATTTATTTCCTATATTACCCCCAAAACTAAATTGGGGGTTTAAAAATGGAAGCTTTAGCATGGATGTCTGAAAAAAAAGAAAATGGTAAAGTTTTATGTAAAGCATGCAATCAAAGATGTGTTTTAGATAAAGGTGAACTTGGTAAATGTGGAATAAGAAAAGTTAAGGAAGATGGTAATCTTTATCTTACAACATATGGTCTTGCAGCAGCTTATAATGTTGACCCTGTAGAAAAAAAACCTCTTTATCATTTTTTACCAAATACACCAATATTTTCACTTGGTACAGTTGGATGTAATATGCACTGTTATTTTTGCCAGAATGCAGATATATCTCAATTTCCTCAAGAAAATAATGGAAAAGTATTTGGAATAGAACTAATGCCAGAAACAATAGTTAATTTTTGTGTTCAAAACAAAATACCATCTATAGCCTATACTTATAATGAACCTGTTGTATTTTTCGAGTATGCATTTGACACAATGAAATTAGCTAAGGAAAATGGTCTAAGAAATGTATTTGTATCAAGTGGATATGAAACAAAAGAAGCCCTTGAAGTACTTGCACCTTACTTAGATGCCATGAATATAGACTTAAAAGCATTTAATGATAAATTTTACAGGGAGATTGTTGGAGCAAGACTAAAACCTGTTTTAAAAACAATAGAACATGCAAAAGACCTTGGAATATGGGTAGAACTTACAACATTAATTATACCTGGTTATAATGATTCAGAAGAAGAACTAAGACAGGCAGCTAAATGGATAGCATCAATTGATAAAAATATGCCATGGCATTTATCAAGATTTTTCCCAGCATGGAAAATGAAAGATGTTCCTCCAACTCCAATAGAAACTATAAAAAGAGCCTATGAAATTGGCAAAGAAGAAGGACTGAATTTTGTCTATGTTGGAAACTTTGATGATGAAGATAGAGAATCAACTTACTGCCCTAATTGTGGATTTAGAGTTATAGATAGAAGAGGTCATATAGGTCAATTTGTTATTAATCACTTAGAAGATGGAAAATGTCCAAAGTGTAAAACAGAAATACCAGGGGTCTGGAAGTAA
>CAZEYS010000065.1:0-1765 GCA_964516095.1 uncultured Aquificales bacterium | reverse complement strand
GGTCTGGTATAATATTCTTTGAAATCTTATAAAGAGTTTTTATCTAATTAACAATCTTTGCAGGAGGAAAAAATAGTGTCTTTGGCTGAATATATACCTCAGGAAATAGAAAATAAATGGTATAAAGAGTGGTTGAAAGCTAACATATTTGTTGCTGACCCATCTAATCCAACTGAACCTTTTTCTGTTGTTATGCCTCCTCCTAATGTAACAGGAAGTTTACATATTGGTCATGCTCTGAATATGACCTTACAGGATATATCAGTAAGATATAAAAGAATGAAAGGTTTTAATACATTATGGCTTCCAGGGTTTGACCATGCAGGAATAGCAACCCAATGGGTAGTTACTCGCCAACTTGAAGAACAGGGGATCAATAAATTTGACCTTGGAAGAGAAAAATTTGTTCAAAAGGTATGGGAGTGGGTACCAAAATCTAGGGATACAATAAAAAAGCAAATAGAAAGTCTTGGAGCATCATGTGATTGGACAAGACAGAGATTTACATTAGATGAAGGTTTCGCAAGAGCAGTAAGAACAGCTTTTACAAAACTTTATGAAGAAGGATATATATTTAAAGCTCCATACATAGTAAACTGGGATCCAAGAGACAGAACGGCAATTTCAGATTTAGAAGTTATATATGAAGAGGAAAAGGGAAATCTCTGGTACATAAAATATCCGGTAGTTAATGAGCAAGGTGAGGAAACTGGAGAGTTTATAACCGTAGCAACAACAAGACCAGAAACTATGCTTGGAGACACTGCTGTAGCGGTAAATCCTGAAGATGAAAGATATAAAAATTTAGTAGGGAAAAAAGTAAAATTACCACTGGCACCAGAAAAAAGAATTTCATGGGATGGAAAAGAGGTATCTAATATAATACCAATTATTGCTGACGATTATGTTGACCCTGAATACGGAACAGGAGTTGTAAAAATAACACCTGCCCATGACCCGAACGATTTTGAAGTCGGTAAAAGACATAACTTACCAATAGTTGTTGTAATGGATGAAACAGCCAGAATGAACGACAATGCTGGAAATTATAAAGGATTAGATAGATATCAGGCACGTAAAAAAATAGTTGAGGATTTAAAAGATATAGATCTTTTAGAAAAAGTAGAAGACATTGTACATAAGGTTGGTCATTCTGAGCGTTCTGGAGCAGTTATAGAGCCTTACCTTTCCATACAGTGGTTTGTAGATACCAAAAAACTCGCAGATGATGCAATTAAAGTAGTGGAAAATGAAGAAGTTAAGTTTATACCAAAACAGTGGGAAAAAACATATCTGAACTGGATGAGAGAAATCAGAGAATGGTGTATATCTAGACAAATCTGGTGGGGACACAGAATTCCTGTATGGTACTGTCAAGATTGTTCCGAAACTAATGTATTTAGTGATGAAATATTCAGCACACTCGGTGAAAAAGTAATATTTAATATGTATGGGGATTCAAAAATCTCCCAGTTCTTTACAATAGACGAAATAAAAAATTATCTTTATAACGAAAACTTCACACAACCTGATAAAACCAATTTAGAGTTTTACGAAAAAGTTGTATTTAAAAAAGAAATACCAGAACTGTATGAGAATAACATACAGCAGTTTATAGAAAACCATTATAAAAAAGTACCTGTCCTAAATGATAATAAAAATGAAGAATTTATAGGATTTGTTCCACATGCTATATACTACCTTTATATTAACAACCTGATACCTAAGAGTTTTACGCCTGAAGATGTATATACCTCTTATAAGA
>CAZEYS010000064.1:0-6183 GCA_964516095.1 uncultured Aquificales bacterium | reverse complement strand
GAGCCGCCCGGGGGTCGAACCCGGGACCACCGGTTTAAAAGACCGGTGCTCTACCGACTGAGCTAGCGGCTCAAGACGGAAAAATATAATATCTCAAATATATAAAAAAAGTCAAGAGTTTGTAGGAGCCTGTTTAAAAATCGAGAGAGTAAAATAAAGATAGCTATCAACAAAGCTATGTTATATAGAAGAAACTCTCATTAAAACATAATATACAGGCTTTTCATAAAATTTGATTAATTATTAAAAAAAATTTATACTAATTTGTCTATCTTTTACTAGTTCTAAATTAAAAAAGGAGGTCTATAATATTATGGCTAAAGGAAAAATGAAGACAAATAGAACTGCAGCAAAGAGACTAAAAGTTACTGCTAAAGGAAAGATAAAGTACTGGAAAGGTGGTGTTTCCCACTATAATACTAAGAAAACAAGGAAAAGAAAAAGACAGGGTAGAAAACCTCAATACGCACCTGAAACAATTCAAGATAAACTTAAGCAGTTAATACCATACGAAGTATAAAGGAGGAATAAGAAATGAGAGTAAAAGGACCATCATCTAAAAAGCATAAGAAAAAAATTTTAAAGCTTGCAAAAGGTTATTACGGTGCCAAGCACAGATCTTATAGAAGAGCTAAAGAACAAGTTTTAAGATCTTTACAATATGAATACAGAGATAGAAGACTTAGAAAAAGAGAGTTTAGAGCTCTATGGATACAGAGAATTAATATTGCTGCAAGAGCTAATGGTCTTTCTTATAGTAAGTTTATGAACGGTCTCAAAAAAGCAGGAGTTGATCTTGATAGAAAAGTTTTAGCTGATATAGCAGTAAGAGATCCTGAAGGATTTGCAAAACTTGTAGAAACCGCAAAATCAGCTCTGTAAAAGGAGATAAATTGCAGTTAAAAGAGCAGTTAGAGGCTTTAGAAAAAGAGTATATTGAGAAGTTAAAGCAAGTTACTACATTACAAGATCTTCAAAACTTAAAGAGCCAGATTATAGGAAGAAAAGGTAAAATTACAGCACTTTTAAAAGAACTTAAAAACATACCTCCTGAAAATAGAAAGGAATTTGGAGCTTTAATAAACAGTGTAAAGTCTAAGTTAGAAGAATTAATTAAGAAAAAAGAAAAAGAAATAAAAGAAAGAGAATTAGAAGACAAGTTAAAAAAGTCTCGTATAGATATAACCTTACCTGGGGACTGGGTTGATAGTGGTACACCACATCCAGTTACCCAAACACTAAGATTTATAACGGACATATTCCTATCTATGGGATTTAAATTAGAAGAAGGTCCTGAAGTAGAACTTGAAGAGTATAACTTTGATATGCTTAACATACCTAAAGACCACCCTGCTCGAGATATGCAGGATACATTTTTTATAAATAAAAAAGGATATGTCTTGAGAACACATACCTCTCCTGTTCAGGTAAGGACAATGCTTAAAAATGAGCCTCCACTTGCTGTTATCGCTCCAGGAAAAGTATACAGAAAAGATTTGGATCCTACTCACTCACCAATGTTTCATCAGATAGAAGGCTTAGTAGTAGATGAAAACATAACATTTAGAGATTTAAAAGGAATATTAAAAATCTTTTTGGAAGAAGTTTTTGGTAAAAACATACCTATAAGGTTCAGACCGAGTTATTTTCCTTTTACAGAACCTTCTGCAGAGGTTGATATTGGTTGCACAGTATGTAAAGGACAAGGATGTAGAGTTTGCAAAGGAACTGGTTGGCTTGAAATATTAGGTTGTGGTATGGTCGATCCTAATGTTTTTAAGGCAGTAGGTATAGACACAGAAGCATTTACAGGGTTTGCATTTGGTCTTGGTATTGAGAGAATTACGATGCTTAAGTATCAAATTCCAGATATTAGACTTTTATTTACAAATGATAAAAGATTTAACACACAGTTCAAGGGGATATAATGAAGGTAAGTTTCAAGTGGGTTAAAGAGTTTGTAGATAAGCTTGATTACGACATTGAGACTGTAGTTGAAAAGCTGAATGAAACAGGTCTTGAGGCTACATATGAAAAATTTGGGAATTATATCCCTAATATCAGAACTGTAAAAATTACATCTATTAAAAAACATCCAGAAAAAGATAAACTATTTATATGTACAGCGACTGATGGTAAAAGGAACTATCAGGTTATTACTGGAGCGGACAATGTAAAAGAAGGTTACACAGCAGTTTTAGCCTTAGAAGGTGCGAAGATACAGGGAAAAGAAATAAAACCAGTCAAATTTGGTTCTTTCATATCAGAGGGTATGTTTTTATCCCTTGAGGAATTAGGTTTAGATATACCTTCAGATGGAATACTGCTTCTAAATGGAGATACTCCAATAGGAGAAGACGCTTCTAAATTATTAGATTTAGGGAACGATTACATACTGGAAATAGAAATCACACCAAATAGAGGTGATGCGTTAAGTGTCAGAGGTATAGCTAGAGAAATAGCGGCAATATTTAACACCAAAAGGTTAGAAAAATTCCCAGTAATTTCTATACTTGAAGAAATCACTCCTGAGATAACTGTAGAAACCGACAGAGTTAATAGATACAGAGCTGTCCTGTTAAAAGATGTAAAAGTAGATGTATCACCTCTCGAAATACAGCTTAAATTAATCAAATCTCAACAAAAACCTATTAACAATGTGGTAGATATTACTAATTTTATTCTTTTACAGGAAGGTCAACCACTTCACGCATTTGACCTGGATAAACTTAACGGTTCTATCCATATAAGAAATGCGAAAGAAGGAGAAAAGGTAAAAGCTCTCGATGGAAAGGAGTATTCACTTAAAGAAAATGATATTGTGATTGCAGATGATGAAAAGGTAGTAGCTATTGCAGGAATAATTGGAGCAGAAAACTCAAAAGTTGACGGCAGTACAGTTAATGTTCTATTAGAAGCTGCTAATTTTAATCCTTCATCCATAAGAAAAACAGCCAAGAGATTAGGCATAACTACAGATTCATCTTACAGGTTTGAACGTGGAGTAGATATAGAAAATCTATCTAACGCACAGGATAAAGCTGTAGAATTAATTACTAAACTTACAGGTGGAAAAGCGTATGGAGTAAATGAGATATATCCCCATCCATATATACCCAAAGAAATAGCTCTCAGAGAAAAAACAATACACCGAGTACTTGGAATTGATATCGATAAAAAAGAAGCAAAAGATATCTTAAATAGACTTGAGATACCTACCACAGAATATGAAGAAGGAGTTGTTTCAAAAATTCCTGCGTTTAGAGCGTATGATTTAGAAAGAGAGATAGACCTTGTAGAGGAAGTTGGAAGATTAAAAGGATTTAATTCCTTAGAAGAAACATATCCTAAAATATCTACTGAAAATTTCAGTTATCCTGAATACTTTAAATTTGAAGAAAAAACACGTCAATTTTTCATATCCAATGGACTTATGGAGGTTCTTACCTACACTTTCTCAGGGGAAGAAGATTATAAAAGCTTGGGCATAGATTTACCCACTATAGAAATAGTGAACTACATTTTAAAAAGCCAGAAGTTCTTAAGAAATACTCTGGTTGTTAGCCTATTAAATGTTTTAAAAGAAAACCTAAAATTTGGCACAAAAGACCTATCTATATTTGAAATAGGAACTACCTTTTTTGATGAATTTGAGGAAAAAAGGTTAGGATTTTTATTTACTGGAAAATTAAAAGAAGGTTATACCTTTACAAAAGAAAAGGAGCATATTAACACAACAAGAAAATGGGATTTTCTAAAAGTAAAAGGATTGATAAACGCATATTTAGAAAACTTAGGACTAATAGATTTTGAGATTGATATATCACAAAAGCCTTATCTTAATAAATATGAATCCCTGAGATTGATGGTAAATAATCAAGAAATTGGATACTTTGGTAAAATACATCCTAAAGTTGCACAAAAACTGGAAATACCAGAAGATACTTATTTAGGCGAGATACTCCTTAAATACGTTCCACGAGGACTGGAAGGAAAAGCTGAAAAGATATACCTTTATGATTTGTATATCAATAAGAAACCTCCTGTGTACAAGGATATTCCTAAGTTTCCTTCAGTGAAAAGAGACTTTGCTTTTGAAGCAGAGGAAGATTTCCCTGTAGGAAGATTAATTAAAGAGATTTCAAACACTTGCAAACTTGTAAAAAAGGTTAAATTATTTGACGTGTACTTTTTAGGTAATGGTAAAAAAAGCATTGCTGTTTCTGTTGAATTTAACAGTGAAGATAGAAGTTTAACAGATGAAGAAGTTAACCAGATTAGTGAAGATATGATAAAGGTGTTAGAAGAAAAACTTAAGGTAAAACTGAGAAAATAAATGGAAGGTATACGCGGAAATAAATTGGGGCTTAAACCCCTTTATATAAATTTGTATAAACGAGACAATAAATTGAGCCTGCGGGGTGCGATAGGGATGTCCTGAATTTTCTGGGCTATGCCAGGACAAAAGGGAGTCCTATATCCCAGTTGCCCTCGCTGTAGGGTACTGGTGCGGACACCCACCTATTGCTTTCAGCCCTGAAATATGGGCTTGTCCCGTCGGCCTCGCGGGTCTTTCATCTAACATCCGCGTGGCCTTCCATTTAAAATGGGAGGTCATATGAAAAACAGTATAAGAAAAGAAATTTTAGAGTTAAGAAAGCAGCACGCAAATGCTGAGGCTGATTCAAAGAAAATTGTTAAGAACATACTAAGTCTGCCTCAGATACAAAACTCTAAAGTATTCTTACTGTACTATCCACACAAAAATGAAGTTGACCTGGCAGAACTGTTTAAAATTCTGACCTCCCAAAATAAAATAACTTTATTTCCTAAGACCAAAGATAACAAAATTATCCCTATCCAGGTTAATTCACTGAGCCAGTTAAAAAAAGGTAATTTTGGAATTTTAGAACCAGAAGGACGGGAATTTCCCCTTGAAAAAATAGATGTAGTTTTTGTGCCAGCAGTTGCATTTGACAAAAATGGACATAGAATTGGCTATGGAAAAGGTTACTATGACAGATTTTTAAGTAATTTTAAAGGAATTAAGGTGGGAGTTGCCTATGACTTCCAGATAGTTGATAAATTCCCTACGGAGCCTCATGATGTGCCAGTTGATTACATAATAACTCCCACAAAAATACTAAAGATAAAGGAGGACAAAAAAAATGATTGAAATAATTATTGGAATTTCAGCGTTAGCAGCAGGTTCAGCTGCTGGTTTTATAGGTTGTAAAACAGTATATGCAGGTAAACTAAGAGAAGCAGAAGATATACTTAAGAAAAAAGACGAAGTTTTAAAACAAGCCCAAAAAGAAGCAGACCAGATTGTAGAAAATCTAAAGAAACAGGCTTTAATGGAAGCTGAACAAATAAAAAGAGAAGCAGAAGACTTAAAAAGACAGCAGGAACTTATCATAGAAAAAGAAATAATGAAAAGAAGAAAAGAACTTGAAGAGGAACTCAAAAAAGAAAGAGAAGAACTTCAAGCTTTAGAAAAAACTCTCATCACAAGAGAAGCTCAGTTAGAAAAAAGAATAGCAAGAATTGAACATAGAGAAGAAGAAATTGATAAGAAATGGGAAGAAATCAGAAAATTAGAAGAAGAAATTAGAGCCATACAAAAAGAAATAGAAGAGAGAGAAAAGAAATTACAAGAAGCAGAAGAAAGGTTTGAACTGGAACTGCAAAGAATAGCATCTATGACCAAGGAAGAAGCTAAAGAAGAACTAATGAAAAAAGTTGAAGAGGAAGCAAAATTAGAAGCAGCTAAACTTATGAAAGAAATAGAAGAAGAAGCCAGAAAAACTGCAGATAAAGAGGCTAAATGGAATCTTGTTACAGCAATACAGAGATTGGCACCTGAAATCACAACATCCTATACAGTATCTGTTGTAGACCTCCCAAGTAACGATTTAAAAGGTAGAATTATAGGAAGAGAAGGAAGAAACATTAGAGCTTTTGAACTTGCAACTGGAGTAGACCTTATTATAGACGATACACCAGATATAGTTACAATTTCTTCTTTCGACCCACTTAGAAGAGAAATCGCAAAACAGTCGTTAGAAAGACTAATTGCA
This sequence comes from uncultured Aquificales bacterium, assembly GCA_964516095.1. Taxonomy (GTDB): domain Bacteria; phylum Aquificota; class Aquificia; order Aquificales; family Hydrogenothermaceae; genus Hydrogenothermus. The sequence continues at coordinate 103 of CAZEYS010000064.1, read as the reverse complement.
GACGGAAGAATTCATCCAGGAAGAATTGAAGAGGTCGTAGAGCAGGTTAGAGATGAAATGGAAGAGCATGTAAGAAAACTTGGAGAGGAAACCTGTCTTGAAC
>CAZEYS010000063.1:0-6251 GCA_964516095.1 uncultured Aquificales bacterium | reverse complement strand
ATTATAGAGAAAAATAACAAAGAATACCCTGTTTTTTTAGCTATTGGAGAAAAGTAACACTTTAAAAGAAAGGAATATGAATTGAGAATATCACAAATACTAAAAATAACAGGTGCTAAATGCTTAAATATAGAAGATAAAAACGTTGAAAGATTTATAATTGATAGTCGACAAGCCCAGAAAGGAGACTTTTTTGTACCATTAAAAGGAGCACATGTAGACGGCCATGATTTTATAGATGATGCTATTAATAAAGGTGCCTATGGAAGCTTTTCTTCAAAAAATCTAACTGGAAAAAATATAATGCTTGTAAAAGACACTTTAAAAGCTCTTACACAAATTGCAAAACACAATAAAACTAAAATAAAAACCAAAATTGCCATTACAGGAACTGCTGGAAAAACAACAACAAAAGAGATTTTAGCACTTTTATTTTCTAATTTTACCGATACTTATTATACCCAAGGAAATTTCAACAATCATATTGGACTACCTCTAACACTTGCCAATGTAAATAATGGCTATGAACTTGGAGTTTTTGAACTTGGAGCAAGTCGAGAAGGAGATATAACCTATCTGTCAGAAATTTTAAAACAGGAAATAGGAATAATTACAAATGTAGGATATGGCCATACAGAAGGATTTGGCACTTTAAAAGCTGTAATTAAAGAAAAAGGCAACATCTTGCAAAACACACACCTTGCAGTAGTTAAAGATGATTTGAAACAGTTTTATAATCATAAAAATTTAAAAACATTCGGGTATGATGACGCAGATATTATAATAAAATCAACCTACCTAACAGAAGGTGGCACAGTTGGCATTTTAAAGTATAAAAACAAACTTTATGAAGTTTTTGTGCCTGTTTTTAATGAAAAAATAATAGAAAATATTGCTATCAGTTATATTTTGTTTGACGAATTTGGATTTCCTATTGAAAAGATACATGAAATAATCACCAGCTACCAGCCTTTACAGGGAAGAGGAAATATAATAAAGCACAAAAATTTAATAATAATAGATGAAACGTATAATGCAAATCCGTTATCTGTGAAAAATGCTATAAGTACTTTATCCAAATTAAATGGGAAAAAAATTCTTGTTCTTGGAGATATGAAAGAGTTAGGAAAATATTCCGAAATTAAACATAGAGAAATCGGTGAATATATACTAAACTCTCCTATAGATACAGTATATTTGTATGGAGAAGAAGTTAAGTATATATATCAAACACTTAAAAATAAAAAGGAAGTTTATATTCTCTCACAAAAAGAAATAGCTGCAAAAATAAAAAAAGAAAAAAATCCAGCTTATGTTCTAATAAAAGGTTCTCGTAGTTTGAAAATGGAAAACATTATAAAGCTAATTGTTCAATAAAAACTTATAAATAGCCATTCTTGTGAAAAGTCCATTTTCTACCTGTTCTAAAATTAAACTTCTATTTCCATAAACAAGCTCACTTTGTATTTCTACTCCTCTATTAACTGGGCCTGGATGCATAATAACTGCATCTTCTTTTAATTTATTTATTCTGTTTTGGTTTAGACCGTACTTAATTGAGTACTCATTTAAAGTGGAAAAAAATGGCTTAGTCTGTCTTTCAAGCTGAATTCTTAAAAAAATAACAACATCCTTATCTTTGATAGCCCTGTCTAAATCTGTATACACAAAATCAAAATCAAATACATCAATATGTCTTGGTATCATAGTTTGCGGAGCACACAAAGAAACCTTTGCACCGAGCATTTTAAAGAGTTTAACATCAGAACGGGCAACCCTACTGTGGAGGAAATCTCCAACTATTAAAATATCCAATCCATCAATCTTACCTTTTTCCTCCAATATAGTAAAAGCATCTAATAAAGCCTGTGAAGGGTGCTCATTTGCTCCATCACCAGCATTTATTACGTGAGATTTTACATTTTTAGCGACCTGATATGCAGCTCCTGACATAGAGTGTCGAATTACAATAAAATCAGCCTGCATAGCTTCTAATGTTTTTACTGTATCCAATAAGGTTTCTCCTTTCTTAATTGACGAAGATGAACCTGATATATTTATAGTATCTGCTCCTAAGATTTTACCAGCAAGCTCAAAGGATGTTCGAGTTCTTGTTGAATTTTCAAAAAAAGGCAGTAGAATCGATGTTCCTCTTAAATCTGTAAATTTTTGTTCCCCATTTGTGTATTTATTTTTGTACTCTTTAAATATTTCCCAAATTCTGTAAAATTTATCTTCATTTAGCTGATTTACAGATATTAAATCTTTCATCTTATCTCCTGAAAAGATTTTATTTTAAATTTAGCACAATCCTAGTTTATAATGCAAAATGTTTAATCCACTACTTTATTTCTACCTGTATTTTTAGCCTTATATAAGTTCTCATCTGATCTTATTATTAATTCAATTATATCTTCATCATCTTCTATTAGGGTATCTACTCCTGCACTAATAGTGTATTTAATAACTGTTCCATCTGGCAACTTTATTGGACTTTCTTTTACTTTTTTTCTTATTTTCTCTGCAATCTCAAAGGCAGTTTTTTTATCTGCACCTGGAAGAAGAATTACAAACTCCTCTCCTCCAAACCTTATTAAGATGTCCCGTTTACTAATTATATTTTTTATCAAATTTACCAGATGCTTGAGAACCTCATCACCTATATGGTGTCCATATGTGTCGTTTATTTTTTTGAAAAAATCAATATCTAATACTATTGCTGATAAAGGAATATTTTTCAGTTTAGCCTGCTCGAAAACAGCATTCCCTATTTTGGATAAAGCTCGTCTATTTAATGCTCCAGTTAAGGCATCTATAAAAGACTCCTTCCTAAACTGCTTTATTTTCTGGTTAAGCTGATCAATGTAATCCTTTAACTCAAAACCCATTTTTATGATTTTTATTTTTAACTCATCTAATTCATCTTTAGGATTGGTAATGTTTTTATATATTTTTAATATTGAAAAGTTTCTTTTTAAAATATTTTCAGTTAACATATTCAATTCTTGTATCTTTGTATCCAGTAATCTTTGCTGTTTTCTTAATAAAATGAATAAAAAGGACAAGAGTATGATAAACACAAAACCTGTAAAAATAGCAGATAAGTAGTAATCTTCATATATAAAGCTCAAATCTGAAATTACACCAATTTTACCAATTTCTACTCCTGAGTAATCCTTAATAGGATAAAAATCGTACAAATATGTTTTGCTTTTTAACTTTTGTATAAAATACCTACTAATACTTTTATCATCTAATACTGTTAGAAACGATGGATTTATATCCCCATAAATTATAAATTCTTTTGAACTAAAACTGCTTTTATTTTTAAACGATTGATATATATCTTTCTTTAAACATTTTTGGAGTGCGTCTTTATATAGCAAAAGAAAAACTTTTTTATGGGAATATTCTCTCATCTCATCAATTATAGATTGATAAGACTTACCAAGAGAAATAGCTCCAAGTAACACATTCCTATCTTTTATAGGATAAATAGCTCTTATTCCAACAATATAACGACATACGAAAGTTGCAAATACAGGTTCTTTTTTAGTCAAAGCGTGTTTAATATCTTTTCTAAAAGACAAAATGTTATTGTTATTCATATCACGATGTTTACCATATAGATAATCAATAACAGATACTACCGAATTTCCATTTTTATCAACTATATGGATTTCATTTATCTGGAATGCATTTTCGAGAATTTTGAATTTATTGTTTATATATTCTAATAAGTTTTTTTTATCTTTGTTCTCTAACAAAATTTTAATTTTATAATCATTTGCCATAAGAACTGCTAAAGATGAAAGGCTTTCTTTTTCTCCATTTAAAAGAGTTCTTAGCAAATTAGCATCATAATTTTTTAGAATATCAACTTTTTCTTTTTTTTCGTTATTTTGTATGTAAATCTGTATGGCCAACAGGAGCATGAAAGATAGAAAAATTAAAAGAGCAATATTTTTAAATATTTTATAAATAAGTTTTCGTTTCATAACCGTAATTTACTTATATTTTTTATGCTATTATACTTTCAAAAAATCTTTAAATATATTAAAACTCTTTTCTACATTACTTAACTCCACATACTCATTTTTTTTATGAGCTTGCTCAGCATTTCCTGGACCAAAATTAACCGCATCAATACCATATAAAGAAAGTCTGGCTACATCTGTCCATGCTTGTTTTGCTTCAACAGGTAAGTTGAACTTATTGATAAGTTCAGATAGTATTGGATTATTTAAACATACAGCACCAGAGGGACATAAATCAGTAAATTCAACTTTTGCTTCATTGTTAACAAGTTTTAAAATTTCTTCTTTGGCATTTTCTATGCTTTTTCCTGGAGCAAATCTATAATTCACATTAATAATAAACTTGTCTGGAATTATGTTTCTTCCCCCTGAAAACTCAACCATTGTTGCATTCATAACCTCTACAAATTTCATACCATCAAATTCATACTCCCTATAACCAAAGTCAGCTAACCTTTTTAAAAAGTCTGCAGCTTTATGAATTGCGTTTTCTCCTTGCCATGGTCTTGCTGAATGAGCCCTCTTTCCCTCAAAAATGATGGAGGCATGCATTGTCCCAAGGCAACCAACTTGAATTTTGTTATTAGTAGGTTCCAATGCAAATGCTAAATCTGCCTTTTGAATAATATCAAAATTATCTAAAAGTGGTTGTAATCCATTATCTACATAAGGGCCTTCTTCCTTTTCATAAAAAACATAAATAGTATTAAATTTTCTTTCTTTATCGTGAAAGTATTCAATTAATCCCATCATTACTGCAAGGCCAGCTTTCATATCACTGGCACCAAGTCCAAATAGTTTTCCATCAATTATCTGCCCTGTAAATTCATTAACACCTGGAACAGTATCTAAATGACCAATAAAAGCCAAAGTCTTTTTGTTCGGGTCAAAATCATCAAAAGCTATAAGGGAGTTGTTGTATCTAATAAGCCTTTCAGTAGGGAAAAATTTTTTTAGAAAATTCTCCGTATAATCGGCTATTTCTTTTTCATTTCCAATAACAGAAGGTATTTCAACAAGTTCTTTCAGATATTTTATAACTCTATCTTCCATTCTTCTGAATATCCTAAATCTTCTGATAATTGGGATGCTTTTTCTTTAAAAATATCTTTAATTTCTAATAATTTATCATGGGTCACACGAAAAGAAGGTCCAGACAAAGTTATGGCAGCAGCAACTTCCCCTTTATAGTTAAAAACAGGTACAGAGAGACATCTAACTTCATCTTCCCATTCTTCATCATCGATTGCATATCCGCTTTTTCTAACTTCTTCCAAATGTTTAATTAATTTATCTTTATCTGTAATAGTTTTTTTAGTATATGGAACAAGTTTAACATTGTTAAAAAATTCTTCCAATTCATTTTTTTCCATAAATGCAAGATGAACTTTCCCTGATGCAGATGCATACATAGGTAAAAGTTTTCCAACTCTAGATTTCACAATTACAGGCCTATCAACTTCATAAGAATCTATATAAACAATTTCCCATCCACTTCGAACTGCCAGATAAACGTTTTCCTTTATGTAGTTCCCCAATGTATGAAGATAAGGTTTTGCTATTTTTCTAATTTCTACGTGGTTTAAGTAGGAAAAACCAATTTCAAAGTTTTTTATACCAATAGAGTAAGCATCTCTCTTAATATCGTATTCAACATACCCACGTTTTGTTAAAATGGTGATAATTTTCTTTAACTGATATAAAGATATGCCTAATTTTTTTTGGATAGAATCTATTTTGGATTTAGGATGTTTTGCTAGATAAAAGAGTATTTTGAAAGCTATTTCTACACTATGAACAGTATATTCTTCTTTTGTCCTCTTTCTATACATAATCAAATTCTCATATTTTAAATGGCGGAGCCGACGGGATTCGAACCCGCGACCTCTGGCGTGACAGGCCAGCGTTCTGGGCCAGGCTGAACTACGGCTCCGTTTCTAACTATGGGCGGTAGAGGAGTCGAACCTCTGACCCCCTCCTTGTAAGGGAGGTGCTCTGGCCAACTGAGCTAACCGCCCAACGGGATATATATAATATCTAATAAAATTTAAGATGTCAAGAGTTTGTATGAGCCTGTTTAAAAAATCTCCAAAATAGGAAAAAGAGAGCTATAAGGATAGCTATGTTGTACAGGAGAAATCTCATTAAAACCATCACAGAGGCTAATTTATAGGATTTAGTATTGTCTCTATCACCATAAGCATTCTTAACCTT
>CAZEYS010000062.1:0-6258 GCA_964516095.1 uncultured Aquificales bacterium | reverse complement strand
ATGGGATTGTGGAGCTGGCTCTGTCGGCGGAATGGGGTATAACTCCCAGTCTACGAGATATCCAGCTGTGAAGCAGGAAACTTCTCAATTTATTGAGGAGTAGTTCACTGGTTTATAATAGTTTTTCTGGACAACAATAATTTGAGGTAACTATTGCTAAAAATAATAAGATACTTTCTGTTATCTTTATTAATATACGTTGTTTCATATTCTCAAAGTGTTGTAATAGAAGCTAAGAAACTTGAAAAGCTACCAGATGGTAAAATAATCGCCTCAGGGAATATTGTTATAAAATATAAAGATATTACGATAAAAACACAAAAAGTCATCTATAATCAGAGAAATTCAGTTGTTAAGTATGAAACACCTACCCAGATAATATCGCCTAATTATCATATATGGAGCAAAAAAGGATGGTATAACCTGAAAAAAGAAACCGGAGAATTTTTTAACACAGACATCATTTTAGAAAATAAATATTATTTAAAAGCTAAAGAAATAAGAAAAGAAAAGGATATTCTCTTTTTTAAAAGTGCAAAGTTTTCAACGTGTCCTTTTAAACAGTACGACTGGTTTGTATACTCCACATCAGGAAGATTTAAAAAAAACGACTATTTATATGCTTATAATGTGGTGTTCAATTTCTGTAAAGTTCCTCTTTTTTATACTCCAGCCTTTGCCTACCCAACTTCTCGAAGAAAAACAGGTCTTTTACCTATAAAATTAGGCCAGGATAGCTACAATACCTTTATTTTAAAAGTTCCCTTTTATATTGTCATCGATGAAAGCTCTGATATTACTTTTACATATGACTATAGAAACAAACAGGGAAATGGATTAGATACACAGTACAGGAAAGTATTTTCAAAAGATGCAAAGCTTGAAATCAACGGCTTTTTCTTTAAAGAAAAATCTAACGGTAGCTGGTGGACTGGCAGACCTATAGGGAGATTAAGAAATAGATGGTTTTTACAGGCCAGATCCATCATAAACAATATTCAAGATACAAAAGTATTTCTCGATTTAAATATTCCAAGTGACCCGTACTTTTTAGAAGATTTTTACAATACATCGCCACTTCGGTATACATCTTATTTGAAATCTACATTAATGAGTTTAACAGATAAACAGGATTTTTCACTGGAGACTAACTTTGATTTCGTATACGACCTGACTTCACCAACCAATGAAAAGTCTCTTCAAAGACTTCCAGAAGTGAGATTTTATCTAAAAGAAAGGAAATTAATAAAAAATATCTATTACGACTTTTTAAGTGTAAACACGAACTTTTATAGGGTAACTGGGTCTCGAGGTTTACGGTCTGACAATAAACTAAGACTAAATATCCCTCTATCTTATAGTTATCTAACAAATTTTTTGGAGATATCTCCAAGGTCTACATTTTATTATGTCTTAAATACTGATAAAGATAAAACTCCAACAAGAAACCTTTTAGAAATCATAAATCGTACAGGAATAAATTTTATAAAAAAGTATAAAGGCTTCAGCCACAATATAATCCCGTATATTGAATTTGATTACATATCGAAAGTTAATCAAGAAAATTTACCATTTTTTGACAAAGAAGACAGAATAAGAGCTAAAAAGGAAATAAATATAAATCTAAGCAATATTCTTAATTTTAAGAATAGTAACTATCTAAGGTGGAATATTTCAACAGGATACACATTCTTAGATAGTTACTTTATAGGAGATAATGAATTTAAAGGGCATAAAAAACCTTTAGAAAATAGCTTAATATTCAACATAAACGGTTTTTCTGGTGAAAATACTATCTTCTTCGATTTTAAAAAAAGTCAAATAGTTAGAAGTATTTCCAGTTTAAGTATACCTGTTTTAGGCTATTTTAGATACACCATTTCCCACTCTTTTGAAAAAAATCAGACAAATCAGCTTGTAAATACAATAACTACTCATTATAAGAGCCTTTATTTATCATTTTCATGGTTAAACAATTTAAAACAAGGATATATTCAGCAAAAAAGAGGTAGAATAATATTTGATAGGAGATGTTGGAATTTATCTATTGACTTTTTAGAAGACTTTAATAAAACAACTGGTAAGAGATATAAAACCATAACCATTGCAATAAATATATTTAATCTAAGCTATAATTTTCCTCTAATTCGACCATCAAGATAAAAATCTCTATCTACTACTTGTTATTTTATCTGAAGCTCTATTTGCTATTTCCAGTAATTTTTCCTTAAATTCGATAATATTTGAAGGATTAAGTCTACTAATAGGAGCCACTATAGATATTGCAGCTTTAGGATTTTTATCATCCCACAAAACTGTAGCAATTTCAGAAACTTCCGGTTCTAAAATCTCAAAATCATACTCAACAATATAATCCCTTTCTTTTTGTGTATTTGCCTTTAACAGAGCTTTTCCTGGAGCAGTTTCAGATGCTTTAAATCTTTTTGCTATCCTTGAATGTACTAAAACAGACCTATTTGCTTCTTCAGAATATATGTATATAACATCGTTCTCGTGCAAAACTGAAATATACACAGTTTCATTAAAAGTATTCTTCAGCTCTCTGATGAAAGGCTTCGCTTCTTTTAAAAATCTTAAGCTTTTAAGATAAGCATATTCAAGGTATAAAACTTTTTTACCAAGTTTATAATTTTCTGTTTCAGGGTCCTGTTCGATTATTCCTTCTATTTGCAAAGTTGCAAGGAGCCTGAAAACATTATTTTTATTTAGTCCCAAAATCTTGCTTAACTCTGTAACCCCTAATTCATCTTTTTCTTTCAGTGCTTCAATCAGGTCAAGGGCTTTCTCTATAGAACTTTTATTTCCTCTTTTTTTTGCCATAAGAAAATCCTTTTGTAATTTTATCTGTTTAATATTATTTTATACAAAAAAAAGAAAAAGGCATAAATATGGACAAAATTATCGTAATTACAGGAGCAACAGCAACAGGAAAAACAGAGATATCTATAGAGCTTGCTAAAACGTTAAATGGTGAAATTATCAGTGCCGATTCTATGATGGTCTACAAATATATGGATATAGGAACAGCTAAACCAACAGTAGAAGAAAGACAAGGAATTCCACATTATTTAATAGACATAAAATACCCAAACGAAAAATTCGATGCTAAAGAATTTGTAGAACAAGCAAAAAGAAAAATCACAGATATTCAAAAGAAAGGTAAAGTGCCTATTATAGTAGGAGGAACCTGGCTTTATATCCAGAGTTTATTATATGGTTTATCAGATGCTCCAGAAGGAAACTGGGAAATTAGAGAAAAACTTTATAAAAAAAGTAATCAACAGCTTTTTGAACAACTGGAAAAGATAGATCCAGAATATGCAAAAAAAATCCATCTAAATGATAAAAAAAGAATAGTTAGGGCTTTAGAGGTCTTTTATACAACTGGAAAGCCCTTTTCCACTTTTCACAAAAAAGAAAAAAAACCAGTTTTAAATTTTAAGGGTTTCGTTTTTGAAAGACCGCGGGATGAGATTATGCATAGAATAGAAAAAAGAGTTAATAGTATGATAGAAAAAGGTCTGATAGAAGAGGTAGAGTTTTTGGTAGAAAAAGGGTACTCAGACAGCATAGTATCGATGCAAGCAATTGGTTATAAAGAACTTTTACCTTATTTAGAAGGAAAAATTGACTTTGAAGAAGCTAAGAATAATATTATTAAAAACACCAAATCCTTTGCAAAAAGACAGATTAGAACATTCAGGTCTAAATTTAAAGACGACAACGACAGATGGAATTTTTTAAATGTAAGCCAGAAAAATAATTTGATAAACTATATATTAAATAAACTATAAAAAGGAGGATAAAAATGAACATACAGGACGAAATCTTAAAAGAACTACAAGAAGAGGAAAAAGAAATAACAATTTACCTAACAAGAGGAACAAGAATAACTGGTAAAATAGTAGCAACAGACCAGTTTACAATTCTGATGGACGTAAATGGGGAAAAACAGCTTATATACAAGCACGCTATAAGTACTATTGTAATAGATACATAAATTTATGATTAAGATTATAAAAGTTAAATCTTTGTGAATTATTTTTTCAAAAAATTTTGAACATAATTGAGAATGAATATTTGATGAGAGCTATTTTAGTAGGACTAAAAACAAAAGACAAATCTGAAGAAGAAGTTAAAAAATCTCTAAATGAGCTTGAAGGATTAGTTGAAGCTTTGAATGGAAAAGTGATAGGAAAGTTCTATCAAAATAGAGATAAGATTGACCCTGCTACTTATATAGGTAAAGGAAAGGCACAGCAACTTAAAGAACTTGTTGAAGGAACAGAAAGTGATTTTGTAATAGTTGATGCCAACTTATCACCAGTTCAGATAGCTAATTTAGAAAACATTGTCATGGTGGATGTTTATGATAGAACAGACCTAATACTCTCTATATTTTCCCAACGAGCAAGAACAAAACAGGCGAAACTTCAGGTTGAACTTGCCCTTTTAGAACATGAACTTCCAAGAGTATACGAGCAAAAAGGGAAACAACTATCCAGAATAGGTGGAGGTTTTAAAACTAAAGGTTCTGGTGAAAAATATGGTGAAGTAAAAGTAAGGACAATAAAAAAGAGAATAGCCTCTATAAAAAAACAACTTGAAGAAATAAAAAAACAGCGACAACAGCAGAGAAAAAGAAGAAATAAAGATAAGTCTGTATTTAAAGTAGCTCTTGTAGGTTATACAAATGTAGGAAAATCTACATTACTCAAAAGATTAACCAAAAGGGATACATTTATATCAGACCAGTTGTTTGCTACACTGGATACAAAAACTTCTTTTATATCATTTCCAGACATAGGAAAAAAAGTATTAATAACAGATACAGTTGGGTTTGTTAAAGATATGCCACAAGAGTTAATGGATGCTTTTATGGCAACATTAGAAGAACTTGAAGAAGCAGATTTAATCTTACATGTAGTTGATATATCTGATGAAACATGGCCAGAAAAGGTAGAATCTGTAGAAAAAATACTGGAAAAGATAGGTGTGAATAATAAAGAAACAATTCTTGTTTTAAACAAAGTTGATAAAGTCATACCATCAAAAAATTATCTTGATGATACAGACGACACCATGCTTGCAAATGGTAAAAAAGCTATAATAATCGGAGCAGAAAAAGGTTGGAATATTGACAAATTGATGAATATTTTAAAAGAAAAAGCAGGAGGTAAGTAACAGTTGCTATAAATTGTAAAAACTATAAAATAAAAATATTATTTATTATGGAGCAAAACAGAAATTACGGAATAAGCAGAACTACTCTTAAAGAACATATGTAGCAAGGTATGGAAAGAAGAAAATGATAACTTTACAATGTAAACTAACTTTTGAAGATGAGAAAGATAAACAAGAACTATTAAACTTAATGAGAAAATTTTCATCCTGTTATAGATATGCATACAACAGACTAATAGATGGACACAAAAGGAAAGAGCTAAAAAAACATTTACAAAAGAAATTTAATCTGAACAGCAGATATTGCGACGATGCAATATTTAAAGCACAGAGTTTAATAAACTCCTGTTTAGAGCGAGGACAAAACTCAAAGAAAGTAATATTTGGAGGAAGGAAACTATTTGAGAAATTAGAGAAAAGGCACTTAAATGGGAAACAAAGAGACATGCTTAAACAAAAATGGGAAGAAAGAAGAAAAAGCTGTTTATACTCAAGAGGAGACAAAAGCAAAAAAGGTAATCTAAATACAAGGATAATGTTTGAAAAAGACCAATTAAAACTAAGGATAAACACAGGAGAAAAAAGTTGGATAGTTGCAAACATAAAAAGGACAGTAAGTAGAGGAAATGATAAATGGATACAGTTTATAGCAAGACTAATAGAAGCAGAAAGAAAGGGAGAATATTTTCCATATTCCATAGAGATAAGAATAATAAACAGCAATATATATGCATTTATTGCATTTGAGGAAGAATTACCAAAAGATCCAATAATAACAAAGGAAGAAGGGATAATAGGAATAGACATAAATGCAAGTCCATTTCATATAGCATTAGTAGCAATAAAAAAAGATGGAAATTTAGAAAACTATCAAAAAATATCCTTACATAAGTTAATAAACAAGACTAAAAACCAAAGAGAATACATAAATTGGCAGATAGCCCATCAAATAGTGGAGACAACGATAATACAAAATAAAGCGATAGCAATAGAAAGACTAAAAGAATTACCTAAAGGGAAAAGAGGAGATGGCAATAAAAAATTAAGGAAAAG
>CAZEYS010000061.1:0-6355 GCA_964516095.1 uncultured Aquificales bacterium | reverse complement strand
GATAAAGAAGAAATAAAATTTTAAGTGTGGAGGGGGGAGATAGCCCTCCTTTTTTCATCTATCACATGTACAATTAGTTTTAAAACCAAAAAAGGGAGAGAACATGAACAAACTAAGACAATTAGCAATTAATGAAGAAGGTTTCATTTTTGACCCTTCAACTGGAGAAAGTTTCACAACAAACCAAACAGGAGTTTTTATACTAAAAATGCTTAAGGAAGGGAAAAAAGAAGAGGAAATTTTAGAAAAGATAACTGAAGAATTTTCTGTAGATAAAGAAACAGCAGAAAGGGATTTACTGGACTTTATAGAAAGACTAAAAAACTACAGAATTATTTAGGGAGAGGGGAGATGAAAATAAAAGTTGGTATTTCTGGAATAAATGCAGTTGACAATCCAGGACCTGGTATTGGCGTAGCAAAAAGTTTAAAAGAAGATAAAGACCTTGATATAGAAATTGTAGGACTTGCTTATGATGCTATGGAACCTGGAATCTATATGGACTGGATTGTAGACAAATCTTTTATTCTTCCCTATCCATCAAGTGGACATGATGCTTTTATAGAAAGGCTTCTCTACATAAAGAATACATACGGACTTGATTTTGTTATGCCTGTTTTAGATGCAGAGCTTCCTTTGTATATAAAGTATGCCTCTGAGCTTGAAAAGTATGGAATAAAAACATTTTTACCCTCATTAGAACAGTTCAAGTTAAGAGGTAAAGATAGACTTATTGAAATAGCAAAAGAAATAGGAATAGAAAGTCCAGAATCAGCAGTTGTTACATCTTATGATGAACTTGTACAGGCTATAGAAAGAATAGGACTTCCTGTTATGGTAAAAGGGGCTTTTTACAAAGCTTACAGAGCATATACAACACAAGAAGCAGTAGGATATTACAACAAAATAGTAGCCCAGTGGGGATATCCAGTTATACTTCAACAAGTTGTATCAGGTGAAGAAATGAATGTGGTAGCAGCAGGAGATGGAAAAGGGAATAGTTTAGGTATGGTTGGAATAAAAAAAATGTGGATAACAGAACTTGGAAAAATCTGGACAGGAATAACAGTAAAAAATGAAAAAATGCTTTCAGCAACTAATCAGTTTATAAAAAAATACAAATGGAAAGGAGCATTTGAACTTGAATGTATTGTAAATACAGAAAATAACAAAGTATATCTAATAGAGATAAATCCAAGGTTTCCTGCATGGTCTTATTTCGCTACAGGAGTAGGAGTAAATATAGCATCAAACATTTTAAGAAAAGCATTAGGCTTACCTGTTAAAGAATATCCAGATTATGAAGCTGGTAAACTCTACATCAGATACACAGATGACATTGTTACAGATATGGATAGATTTCAAAAAATTATGACAAAGGGAGAGAGTTGATGAAAAAAGTATACGAAAAACCAGTAATCACAAAATTAGAAACAGGATTTATGAACAAACTTGGTTCATCCCCACTTTATGCAAGAAAAATAAGAAAAAGCATAGATGGGGTTTCTATTGATGAACTTGTAGAAAAATACGGCTCACCACTTTTTGTTATTTCTGAAAGAAAGTTAAGAGAAAAATACAGGGAAGCTTATAACGCATTCTCATCAAGATATCCAAATGTTCAGTTTGGTTGGTCTTATAAAACTAATTACTTACAAGCTGTATGTGCTGTTTTACATCAAGAAGGTGCAATTGCAGAGGTAGTGTCTGCATTTGAATATGAAAAAGCCAGAAAGTTAGGTATAGAAGGGAAAGACATAATATTCAACGGACCACACAAACCAGTTGATATACTTGAAAAAGCTGTTGAAGAAGGAGCAAAGATACATATAGACCATTTTGATGAGCTTTTAGACCTTGAAAAAATTGCTGATAAGAAAGGAAAACCAATAAAAGTAGCAATTAGATTAAACATGGATACAGGAATTCATCCTCAGTGGAGTAGGTTCGGATTTAACCTTGAAAGTGGGCAGGCTTTAGATGCCGTTAAAAGAATGGCTTCCACAGGGAAATTAATCCTAAATGGTCTTCACTGCCATATAGGAACATATATACTTGAGCCAGAAGCTTATGCTAAAGAAGTTGAAAAAATGGTTAAGTTCGCCTATGAGGTTGAGGATAAATTTGGATTTAAGATTGAATACCTTGATATAGGAGGAGGATTTCCATCTAAAAGTAAATTAAAAGGCACATATCTACCTCCTGACGTCTTAGTTCCATCTGTTGATGAATTTGCAGAAAAGATAACAGAGGCTTTATATTCAAATCTTAGACCCGGAGATTTTCCTACCCTTATTTTAGAAAGTGGAAGAGCAATAATAGATGAAGCAGAGTATCTTATAACAACGGTTTTCGCCTCAAAAAGATTACCTGATGGAAGGAAAGCCTACATAGCAGATGCCGGTGTCAACTTACTCTTTACAGCCTTCTGGTACAAATTTAACATTGAAATAGATAGAGAAGTCTCTGGAGCTAATGAACCAGCAGTTATATACGGTCCCCTCTGTATGAATATTGATATTATTGATGAAGGAAGTATGCTACCTCCTTTAGAAAGGGGAACAAGACTTATATTTTCTCCAGTTGGAGCTTACAACAATACCCAGTGGATGCAGTTTATAGAGTACAGACCTAACATAGTTATGATAATGGAAGATGGAACAGTTGAAATAGTAAGAGAAAAAGAAGATTTAACTGATATTGAAAGAAGGGAAAAACTACCAGAACGATTAAAAATAAAAAAATAAGAAATGAAGGAACAAATAAAAAAACATTTAAAGGCAATCTTTAGCAGTTATTCAGAAGTTATCTTTATGAATAGCTTCTATGCTGGGGTTGTCCTTTTCCTTATAACAGTTATAAACCCAGATGTAGGTATAGCTGGTTTTATCGCAGTTATATCTGCCTATATATTTGCAAAATTTTTGAATATGGGAGAAGAATTTTTATCCTCAGGTTTCTACACGTATAATCCTCTTCTTGTTGGTCTTTCAATTGGATATCTTTTCAAAATCAACTTTTTAACTGTTTTATTTACATCTATGTCAGGTATTTTCACCCTACTTTTTTCTATTATGTTAAACAATATATTTTTTACATATCTTAGACTTCCTGTTTTAAGTCTTCCGTTTGTTTTCGTAAGCTCAATTATATACCTTGCTGTATCCTCTTATTCAAATCTTTTTGTTAATTTCATGTATGCCCGTAAATTTTTACTTCCAATAGAGAACAGTTTTCCTATATTCTGGGAAGGGTTTTTCAAATCTTTAGGTGCTATTTTATTTTCGCCTACTGTTTTATCTGGAATAGTTATATCTATTCTGGTTTTTTTATACTCAAGAATACTTTTTTTCTTAGCAGTAATAGGATATGCAACTGGAAGTATTTTTAATGGATTACTTACAGGAAATATAGAAAGCTCTTTTCTTGATATAAATCACTTCAATTTTATTCTTATAGCAATGGCTTTAGGGGGTATATTTCTTGTACCTTCTATAAAATCTTACATTATTGCTTTAATAGGAGTTTTAATCTCAATTCCTCTACTTTCTGCAACTGAAATTTTCTGGTCTTTTTATGGAGTTCCAGCCTTTACACTACCTTTCAATTTCATAACATCAACATTTATATATGTTTTATCTATTTTATCCTTTCCACTTGTTGCCCGTTTCATAAGAAAGACACCAGAAGAAACTCTGGATTTTTATCTAACTAACATAAATAGATTTAAAGGAACAGAAAGGGGAATTCATTTACCCTTTTCAGGTAAATGGACAGTTTATCAAGGATTTAATGGGAAATGGACCCATAAAGGAAGCTGGAAATATGCCTATGACTTTGTGATAACAGATGATGAAGGAAAAAGTTATAAAGGGGAAGGAAAAAATTTAAACGATTACTATGCATTCCGTAAACCTGTTTTATCTCCTGTTAGAGGAAGAGTAGTAAAAGTTATAAACGATTTACCAGATAATCCAATAGGGGAAGTAGATAAAATAAACAACTGGGGAAACCTTGTCGTAATTCATGATGAAAGGGGATTTTACGTAGAGATATCCCATTTTTCCCAGTACTCAATAAAAGTAAAAGAAGGAGATTGGGTAGAAGTAGGTACGTTTTTAGGATTGTGTGGGAATTCTGGCTATTCTCCACAACCACATATACATGTTCAGGTTCAATTAACACCTGAAATTGGAGGATACACAGTTCCTTTTAGTTTTATCAGCTATATTTCTGATAATAAATTTTTCTCAAATAACATTCCTTCAGAAGGAGAAAAGGTTGAACCAGTTTTTCCTGATAAAAAAATGGATAATATTTTTTCTTTTATACTTGATGATGAAATGGAGTATGAAGTTTTTGAAAAAGAAAAGAAAATAAGAACATTAAGACTAAAAGTAAAAATGGATATAGACGGAACTTTTTATTTTTCAACAGAAAACGGAAAACTTTACTTTGGAAAAGATAAAGGAACTTTCTATTTTTACAGATATGAAGGGAATGACCAATATTTGAAACTGTTTTTTATGTCAGTACCTAAAATTCCTTTAATAAACAGAAAAAATATCCAATGGGAAGATTTCATTCCTATATCAAGAGCTGTTAAAAGTCCTTTAAAAAAAGCTATTATTCTATTTTTAGCCTCATTTTTTCACCCATTAGCAAAAGTAAAGTACACAGGTTCTTTCATTAACACTGATACTATAAAAGGGAAAATAGAAGGAATAAATCTCAATCTAAAAAAAGAGGCAGTCGTTAAACTTTCTCAAGAAAAAGGAATAAAAAGTATAAGTTTTAAAGATTTAAAAATAATAAAAAAGGAGAGTTGAGATGAAAAAAGTTTCCTTTTTAGTAGTTATTATTTTGTTTATGTCATACTTATCACATGCAAAAGAAAATGTCTTGTTTTCAGCATCTTTATATGGTACTCCTCTCTTTTACAACAGTTCAAAAATCAAAGATAAAGGATACTCAACAGGTATCTATGGATATGTAGGAGTAGGTCTTAAACACTCTATAGAATTTGACTTTGAAAGGACAAAAATAGACTACAAAGACGGCTCAACATTAAATCAGAATGACGTAACTGCTATATATACTTTTTATCCTGCTTATGGATACAAAATAAAAGGAGGATTTCATTATATTATTTCAGACGATAAACTGACAGATAAAGGAAAGGTTTTTATTTTAGGAGCTGAAAAATATTCAATTTACAGATGGAATGCCGGAATAGAGGGAACTGTTTCTCTTTATCAAGACTACTCACCAGAACTTACTGTCTATCAAATCTCCCCATATGGAGGCTTTTATTTTGGTAAATACTATAAATACGGCAGCTTTTATACTTCTTTAAAAGGATACTTTATAAAGCTATCAAAGGATATTGGCTTAGGAAAAAATTTTAACTCTGTAGAGTTAAATCTTTCCTATTTTTATAAAAGCTTTACAGGAAGAGTTTTTGGATGGTTTGGAAAACAATCTTTTGCTGTTAGGAATGGAGGATTTGTTGTTTTTAATCTTTCAGAAAAACACAAAGGTGGATATGGAACAAGTCTTTCTTATAGATATAAAAAATTAAATACAACACTGACAGCATTTAAAGAAATTTTTGAAGATATTGGATACAAAAATAATGCTTCCTTAACTGTAATTTTAGTTAATATTGGATACACATTTTAGAGGATAGCCTATGGGAAAAAAAGTACTTATCTTAGTTTACTTTTTTTTGATAATAAACAGTTCTTTTGCTCTAAATTACAACCAAATAAAAAAAGCATATGAAAACTCATTCAGATTTGAAGTTTTAGGAAAATATAAAGAAGCTATTGAAGCTTTATCTCTTGTATACAAAGAGTATCCTGATGGTTATACTGTAAATCTAAGACTTGGATGGCTCTACTATTTAATGAAAAAGTATAAAAACTCTTTATTTCATTATGAAAAGGCCATAAAAGCCTTGCCGTATTCAGTAGAAGCAAAGTTAGGTTATACACTGCCTCTTCTGGCACAGGGAAGATATGAGGATGTTGAAAAGGTTTGTTATCAGATTTTAAATATTGATTTTTATAATTATTATGGGAACCTTAGACTTATTTATGCCCTTAGAAAACAGAAAAAGTTTGACCTTGCAGAAAAAGTATGTAACAAGATGCTGTATATATATCCAACAGACATAGAATTCTTAACACAACTTCTGAGGATAAAAATTGAAGCTAATAAGAAAGAAGAAGCAAAAAAACTTGCTAAAGATATTCTTATTATCAGCCCAAATAACGAAACAGCCATTGATGTATTAAAAAAGGAAGAGTAGTCCCTTAAGACTGAGGGACTACTTCTGCCTTTTCTTCTTTAG
>CAZEYS010000060.1:0-6423 GCA_964516095.1 uncultured Aquificales bacterium | reverse complement strand
AGATGTTATGTATGATATTGCTTTAGAAAGTATAGAGAAAATAGATGAACAAGAAATATTAGATAAATATAATTTAAAATTAAAGGGGTTTATATTAACAACAATTCATAGGGCAGAAAATACAGACAATAGAGAAAACTTGATAAATATAATGGGAGCTTTGAAAGAAATTGCTAATCAAGGTATAAAAATAATCTTTCCAATACATCCTCGAACAAAAAAAGCGATTGAAAGATATAATATTGATTTAAGAGCTGAAAATCTATTAGTAGTTGAACCTGTATCGTATTTTGAAATGTTAGTTTTAGAAAAAAATGCAAAAGTGATAATAACAGATTCTGGAGGAGTTCAAAAAGAAGGATATTTTTTTAGAACACCATGTATAATACCTCGTAATGAAACAGAATGGGTTGAGTTAATAGATATAGGTTTCAACACCTTGACAGGAGCTAAAAAAGAAAAAATAACTTATGCAACCTTAAAAGAATTTTATTCACATAAAGAAATTAAAAAATATAATATATATGGAGATGGAAAAGCTTCAAGAAAAATAGTGGAGATAATTATAAGCCATGAAAACTATATGGATAATAAATGAATATGCAGGTTCCATTTATCATGGTATGGAATATAGGCATTATTATATTGGAAGGGAGTTAGTTAAGAGAGGATATAAAGTATATATAATATCCGCTTCTTATTCTCATGTTTTTATAAATCCACCAAACATAAAAAAAAGTTTTGAGTTAGAAAATATAGATGGGATAAACTATCTATGGGTTAAAGTCCCTAAATATGCAAATTCTCATGATAAGAAAAGAGTTCTAAAATGGTTTACATTTACAATGAAAACATATTTATCTCTACCAGTTAAATTGTTGGAAAAGCCAGATGTTATAGTCGTTTCACCTATGGCAACTTTTCCTATTATATCAGGATATAAGTGGGCTAAAAAGTTTAATGCAAAATTAATTTATGAAGTAAAGGATATATGGCCATTAACTCTCGTTGAACTTGGAGGATATTCACCTAATCATCCATTTATTAAAGTTATGGAATTTTTTGAAAAGTTTGCATATAAAAAATCTGAAAGAGTTATTTCGGTTTTGCCTTATGCATATAAACATATGGAAAGACAAGGATTAAATATAAAAAAATTTGTATATATACCAAATGGTATTTGTTTAGAAGATTATAAAGAAAATGAGAGTGCACCTCAAGAAGTTTTGGAAAAGTTTCCTAAAAATAAATTCATAGTTATATATGCAGGAACATTCGGTAAAGCAAATGCATTAGAGCATCTAATAAAAGCAGCAGATATTTTAAAAAAGTATAAGGACATACACTTTATTCTAGTTGGAAAGGGTATGGAAGAAGAAAACTTAAAGATTTTAGTAGGAAAGCTAAATTTAGAAAATATTACTTTTCTACCTCCAGTGTCTAAAAAACAAATACAAGATTTACTAAAAAGAAGCGATGTTTGTTATATAGGTTTAAAAAAAGAAAAAATTTTTAAATATGGAGTTTCTCCTAATAAAATTTTTGATTATATGTATGCTGAAAAACCAATAATTTATGCTATTAACTCAGGAAATAATATCGTAAAAGATGCAAATTGTGGTATCAGTGTAGAAGCTGAAAATCCTAAATCAATAGCTGATGGGATTTTAAAACTTTACAGTATGAGCAAAAATGAGAGGGAACAATTAGGTAGGAATGGGAAGGAGTATTTATTAAAATATCATACCTATAAAAAATTGGCAGAGAAATTAGAAAAAATTTTACATGAGATATAAACAAAGGAAATGATTAAAGAAGTTTTTGACAGATTATTAGCTTTTATTTTAATAATAATTTTATCTCCCATTATGCTTATAATAGCATTGGCAATAAGGTTAACTATGGGTTCTCCTGTTATTTTTAAACAACAGAGAGCAGGATATAAAGGACGGGTGTTTATTTTATATAAGTTTAGAACAATGACAAATGAAACGGATGAAAATGGGAACTTACTACCTGATGAAAAAAGATTAACAAAATTAGGAAAGTTTCTAAGAAGTACAAGCTTAGATGAATTACCGCAGCTGTTTAATATTTTAAAGGGAGACATGAGTTTTGTGGGTCCAAGACCTTTACTGGTTGAATATTTGGAGTTGTATGACGAAGAGCAAATGAGAAGACATGATGTGAAACCTGGCATCACTGGATGGGCTCAAATAAATGGTAGAAATGCTGTTTCATGGGAAGAAAAGTTCAAATATGATGTATGGTATGTAGATAACAGGTCTTTTTGGTTAGATGTTAAAATCTTATTTAAGACTTTTATTAAAGTTCTAAAAAAGGAAGGTATATCTCAGCCAGGTAAAGCAACAGCAGAAAAATTTAAAGGTAACAAAAAATGAAGAAAGAAATATACATATATGGTGCGGGAGGACATGGGTTAGTAGTAGCAAGTATAGCAAAGGCCTGTGGTTTTGAAAAGATAAGATTTATAGATGATGGAGAAAATGAGTTTCCTTCATTAAAAGATGTTATAAGTGATATAAAAGGAAAAAATATTCCTATAGCTTTAGGAATTGGAAGCAATAGAATTAGAAAAAAAATATTTGATAATTTAATAGAAGAAGAAATTAAGATTTTAACATTAATTCATCCTACATCTATTATTTCTGAAGATGTTGAAATAGGTATAGGAACAGTAATAATGCCAAATGTGATAATAAACACAAAAGCAAAAATAGGAATAGGCGTT
This sequence comes from uncultured Aquificales bacterium, assembly GCA_964516095.1. Classification (GTDB taxonomy): domain Bacteria; phylum Aquificota; class Aquificia; order Aquificales; family Hydrogenothermaceae; genus Hydrogenothermus. The sequence goes on along the minus strand of CAZEYS010000060.1, from coordinate 3,671 downwards.
ATTTTGAATTCAGGATGTATTATTGAACATGAATGTATAATTGGTAATTTTGTCCATATTTCACCCGGAGTAGCTCTTGCAGGAAGAGTAGAGATAGGAGAATTGACACATGTAGGTATAGGAAGTTCTATAATACAAAATATCACTATAGGTAGAAATTGTATAATAGGAGCTGGTTCTGTAATAGTAGATAGCATTCCCGATAATAAAAAGGCATATGGAGTTCCTTGTAGGATAAAGGAGGATATAAAAATTGAATAAAAGAATATTTTTAAGTGCTCCTCATATGACAGGAAGAGAATTGGAATACATACAAAAGGTTTTTGAAAGTAATTACATCGCACCTTTAGGAGAATTTGTAAACAAATTTGAAGAAAAATTAAAAGAATATACAAAAGCAAAAGCAGCTTTAGCAGTATCAAGTGGAACAGCTGCTATACATCTGGCATTGAGAGTTTTAGGAATACAACAGGGAGATGATGTATTGGTTTCTACTTTTACATTTATTGGTTCTGTATCTCCAATTCTATATCAATGTGCTAATCCTGTATTTATAGACTGTGATGAAGAGACCTGGCAAATGTCTACGGACTTATTAGAAGAATATTTAAAAAAAACTTCCAAAAAACCAAAAGCTTTAATAGTTCCTCATATCTATGGTCAAAGTGCTGATATAGACAAAATAATTAATATTTGTAAAAAATATGAGATATTTGTAATCGAAGATGCTGCAGAATCTTTAGGAACCTTATATAAAGGTAAACACACGGGTACATTTGGAGATTTCGGTATATATAGTTTCAACGGAAATAAGATTATCACTACAGGTGGTGGTGGAATGTTGGTTTCAAATAACCAAGAACTTATAGAAAAGGCAAGATATTATAGCAACCAAGCTAAGGACCCAAACTTTATTCATTATGAACACGAAGATTATGGTTATAACTATAGACTAAGTAATGTTCTTGCTGCTATTGGCGTTGCTCAACTTGAGGTTATTGAAGAAAAAATTGAAAAAAAGAGAAAAATTTTTAATTGGTATAAAGAATATTTATCAGAAATTGGAGAAATTACTTTTATGCCTGAACTACCAAATACAAGGGGAAATAGATGGCTTACTACCATAATTATAAATAGGGATAATTTCAAAGTTTACGATTTAATAAAATTTTTAGATAAAAATAATATAGAAACAAGACCTTTATGGAAACCTATGCATAAACAACCTGTTTTTCAAAAGTATAAGTTTTTTGGAGATGGAACAAGTGAAAGACTTTTTTCTAGAGGCATATGTTTACCAAGTACCACCTCGTTAAATAAAGAAGACATAGAAAAAATCTCGTTTTATATATTAAAATTCCTATCTCAGACAATATGAGGAAGTATGTATTATGGAATTAAAAATAAAATTTATATTGAGACCAACAAAAACAAAAAGAACTGTATTTTTTCTTCTATCTGATTTTTTGATATTTACATTTAGCTTTTATTTTTCATTTTTACTTAGATTTGATTTTAATATTCCCCAAAGGTATGAAGATATTATCCCTTATTGGATACCACTTTTTGTTTTTTTGAAGATTCTCATTTTCTGGATTTTAAAAATATACCAAGTGAACTGGCGTTTTGTTGGTTTAAATGAGTTTTTTAAGATTGTATTAGGGCTATCCTCCTTTTCTGTAATTGTATTCTTCATAAATTCGTTTTTACAGATAAAATATACAGATTTCTCCATTCCAAGGAGTGTAATTTTAATAGATTTCTTTGTTTCGCTGGTTCTTGTTTCGCTTATTAGGATATTAAAAAGGATCTATCTTGAGATTCTGAAAAAAGACAGAAAAGGAAAGAGAACATTAATAATAGGAGCAGGAAATACAGGAGAAAGAATAGCAAGGGAATTAAAAAGAAGCTCAAGCTTTTATCCTGTATGTTTTATTGATGATGACCCTATGAAAATAGGGACAACGATTCATAATATTCCAGTTATAGGAAGCTTAGCTGATATACCTGAAATATTAAAGGAAAACAGGATAGAAACAGTAATAATCGCTATTCCTTCTTTAAATCATAAAAAAATTAGGGAAATTTTTGATTTACTGTCTAAAGAAGGCATAAAAGATATTAAGATAGTTCCGAGTATATCTAAACTACCAAAAGAGTCAATATCTGTTAAAGACCTCAAAGAAATATCTATTGAAGATTTACTTTCAAGAGAGCCAGTAGAAATAGAAAAAGAGAAAATAAAAGAGTTTCTAAGAAACAAAAAAATATTAGTCAGTGGTGCTGGTGGTTCTATAGGTTCTGAAATTGTTCGCCAGCTGGTAGAATTTTCACCTAAAAGTATTATTGCTTTAGAAATTGACGAAACAGAACTTTACAACCTATTTTTAGAATTGAAAGATAAAACAAAAGAAAAAAGTATAGATTTTATCCCTATAGTTGCCGATGTAAGAGATAAAGAAAAGATAGAAAGTATATTTCAGAAATATAAACCAGATATTGTATTTCACGCTGCAGCTTATAAACATGTTCCTTTAATGGAATATTTTCCAGAAGAAGCTGTTAAAACAAACATAATTGGGACTTATAACATAGCTTTAGTATCTGTTGAAAACAATGTTGAAAAGTTTGTTAATATTTCCACAGATAAAGCTGTAAATCCAACAAGTATTATGGGTGCAACAAAGAGAATGGCAGAAATGATATGTAATGCTTTAAATGAGCTGAAAAAAACAAAGTTTGTTTCTGTTAGATTTGGCAATGTTTTAGGAAGTAGAGGTAGTGTAATTCCTATATTCTTGGAACAAATAAAAAAAGGAGGACCTATAACAGTAACACATCCGGAAATGAAAAGATATTTTATGACAATACCAGAAGCGGTTTTACTTGTTTTTCAGGCGGCAGCGATGGGAAAAGGTGGAGAAGTATTCGTTTTAGATATGGGAGAACCTGTAAAAATTGTTAAATTAGCAGAAGAGCTTATAAAACTGCAAGGACTTAAACCTTACGAAGACATTGATATAGTATTTACAGGATTAAGACCCGGAGAAAAACTATTTGAAGAATTACTAACAGCAGAAGAAGGAACAGAAAAAACCAGGCATGATAAAATTTTTGTTGCAAGAACGTGCAGGATATCTCCTGAAAGCTTAGAGAAATTAATAAACGAGCTTGTTTATTTAATGAAAAATGATTCGGAAAAAATAAAAGATTTCTTAGAAATTTACGTTCCCTTTTATAAAGGTAAAAAATGAGAGAAAATTTTGTGTACAAATATATCTTATTGTTAATTATATCGGCTTTTATATCTATCTCCTTGTTTGAAATTGTTCTTGGTTTAGGTCTATTAATAACACTAATAGCTATTCTGAGGGAAAGAGAAATTCAGCCGGGAATATTAAATAAGCCTATTTTTCTTTTTTCAACAGTAACTGTTTTATCCACGGCAATGTTTAACATTACAAAGATTTCAAAAGGCATAGAAGAAGGTCTGTTTCAGCTTATTTATTTTTTTAAGGCAAATGTGAATAAAAAAGTAGTAAGAAACATTCTATATTTGTTTGTGCTGGTAGGTGTGGTATTACTGCCTATAGTTCTTTACAGATACTTTTCAGAGGGAGAAACCCGTCCCATATGGGGTGGAACATTTGAGGTCGGACAGTTTTACGCTG
>CAZEYS010000059.1:0-6550 GCA_964516095.1 uncultured Aquificales bacterium | reverse complement strand
CCAAACTGCCCTGGAGTTATTACTCCAGAAGAGGCAAAAATTGGAATTATGCCAGGTCATATATTTAAAAAGGGAAATGTGGGTCTTGTTTCAAGATCTGGAACTCTTACGTATGAAGCTGCATATCAATTAACCCAAAGAGGGATAGGACAATCAACAGCAATAGGTATAGGTGGAGACCCTGTCCCAGGAACAGTGTTTTCAGATGTTTTAGAGTGGTTCCAAAACGACCCTGAAACTGAAGCTATAGTAATGATTGGAGAAATAGGGGGAACTGCAGAAGAAGAAGCAGCTGAATTTATAAAAGAACATGTTACAAAACCGGTGGTTGCTTATATCGCTGGGGTTACAGCACCTCCAGGAAAAAGAATGGGTCATGCTGGAGCTATAATAGCCGGAGGTAAAGGAACTGCAGAAGAAAAGTATAAAGCACTTGAAGCTGCAGGCGTAACCACAGTTAAAAACATATCTACAATTGGAGAGGTTGTAGAAGAAATACTTAAAAAAAATAAATAACTTTTTACGCCCCTTTTCGGGGCGTTATTTGACATATTGTAAAAATTAAATAAAAGGTAAGTGTAGAGGTAAAATGATAGATATAAAACTACTACGAGAAAATCCTGAATTTGTAAAAGAAAGACTAAAAACCAGAGATTTATCGCTGGCTGTTTTAGTAGATGAAGTTTTAGATGTAGATAAAGAAAGAAGACTTTTAATAGCAGAAGTCGAAAAATTAAAGGCAGAGAAAAATAAACTGTCTAAAGAAATCGGAAGACTTTTCAAAGAAGGAAAAAAAGAAGAAGCAGAAAAGTTAAAACAGCAAGTTCAAGCTAAAAACGAGAAAATAGAGAAGTTAGAAAAGGAACTAAAAAAAATAGAAGAGAAGTTCAATAAACTGCTTCTTTCAATACCAAATTTACCTCATGAAAGTGTTCCCATTGGAGAAGACGAAAGCCAGAATGTTGAAATCAGAAAATGGGGAGAACCACGAAAATTTGACTTTGAACCTCTTCCTCACTGGGAAATAGGAGAAAAGTTAGGAATTTTAGATTTTGAAAGAGGAGCAAAGCTGGCAGGTTCAAGATTTACAGTAATGTTCGAAAAAGCTGCAAGATTAGAAAGGGCTCTTATAAATTTTATGTTAGATATACACACAAAAGAACACGGCTATACAGAAGTATGGACACCTGTATTGGTAAAACCTGAAATATTAATTGGGACTGGTCAACTGCCAAAATTTGAAGAAGACCTTTATAAAGTATGCGATGAAAACTTATATCTTTTACCAACTGCTGAAGTTTCACTTACAAATCTACACGCAAATGAAATTTTAAAGGAAGAAGAATTACCTAAATACTATACAGCTTATACTCCTTGTTTTAGACGGGAAGCAGGATCCCATGGTAAAGATGTTCGGGGTATATTAAGACAGCATCAGTTTGATAAAGTTGAACTTGTAAAAATTGTAAAACCAGAAAATTCTTATGATGAACTTGAAAGGCTTGTAAATGAAGCTGAGAAAATACTACAATTACTTGAACTTCCCTACAGGGTAGTAGAACTCTGTACAGGAGATTTGGGATTTTCTGCAGCTAAAACTTATGATATCGAAGTCTGGATACCTTCACAAAATACATATAGAGAAATTTCTTCTTGTTCAAATACAGAGGCTTTTCAGGCAAGACGTGCAAAAATAAGATATAAAGATAAAGAAGGTAAAAATGTTTTTGTTCACACACTTAATGGCTCAGGTCTTGCTGTAGGGAGAACTTTACTTGCTATTATGGAGAATTATCAAAAAGAAGACGGTACTTTTGATATACCAAAAGTATTAGAAAAATACATGTAAATGCCTATGAAGAAAACTCTATTTATTCTTTCTATAATTCCTGTTTTTGTATTTGCAAAAGAGAAAGAAAATAAACAGCAGTTTTCTATAAGCACAGGTTACGTACAAACTACAGGAAATACAGAAACTTCAACAGCCAATATTAAAACAAAATATACGTATAAAACTGACAGTAAGAGGATTTACTTTGACTTAAATGCAGTTTATGGAAGTACAAATGGAAAAAAATCTTCAGAATATATAGATGGTAATATAAGATTTGAAAAAAGAAAATTTCCATATTTCTTCTTTTGGGATATTCACTATTACAGAAATCCTTTTCAAGGCTATAAACACTCAATTGGAACAGGTCCTGGTATAGGTAGATACTTTTATCACAATGCCCAGAGTTATCTATCTCTATCTTATTATGTATACTATGTTTATAACGATTTGAACCAGCCAAGTTTATACACAAATAAGTATTTTGAAAGATACTTCTTGCATCATATAGAAGAAAGGTTTAAAAAGAAATTTACCAAAAGTCTTAAATTTACCCAAAAATTAGTCTACAAAGTGTCAAGTAGAAAACGCCAAGATTATTTTGTTTATTTTGAATCGTCTATAATTAACTCTTTTACCAAGCACCTGGCCTTAGAAATTAGTTATACTATAAACTACCAAAATTTACCACTTGGTAGTAAAATAAAGAGGTTAGATACTACGCTTTCAACATTAGTACAGTACAACTTTTAGGAGGGAATAATGGTATTCAGTAATATTTTAGTTGGAGTTGATGGTTCAGAGTCCAGTAAAAAAGCCCTACAAAAAGCTATTGACCTTGCAAAAGCTTTAAATGCAACCTTACACATAGTATCTGTCGTAAAACCAATAGAACTTGCAGCTATTGATTATATACCACCTGAAGATATAGAAGAGTACGAGCACGAGCAGATTGAGAAAATTAAACCTTGTTTAAATGAAGCTAAAAAATTAGCAGAAGAAAATGGACTTAAACCGAAAGTAAAAATCTTAGAAGGTGACCCAGCAGAAGAGCTAATGGATTATGCTGATGATAATAACTGCGATTTAATTGTGGTAGGTTATAGAGGTAAAGGAGGATTTAAAAGACTGCTGCTTGGAAGCACAGCTAATAACCTGGTTAAATATGCAAATCAGTCAGTTCTTGTTGTTAAGTAATCTTCTTTTTAAGTAAAAAGCTAATAAAACTAAGGTTCCTATAGCAAGAACAGATAGTGAAAATGTTATATAGTACTCTTTGACTTTTCCAAAAATTGTTTCTGCAGCTTTTCCAAATAAAATACCTAAATATAAATACAAAAAAGACCATACAAGAAGGGATAGGATATTAAAGAACAAGAACTTATATGTATTGAAACCTACAGCTCCCATCAACACCATAGGTACCATTCTCATTCCATACATAAATCTGATTAAGAATATGGAAAAAACACCATATTTGTTTATAAGATTTTTAGCTTTTCGGTATTTTTTTCGTGTATAGGTATTTCTTAATAAAAACTCCCTACCTTTCCACTTACCAATAAAAAAGTATATTAACTCGTGAAGTAAAGCTCCAAGAACAGAAAAAAACCATGAAGGTAAAAAACTTAGATATCCTAATTTTATAAATATGCCAGCGATAATCAGAAATATTTCTCCCTCTAAAAATGTGCCAACTGCTACTGCTATATATCCATAATGCTGGAGAAACTGCTCTATATTTTCTATTTTTGGCTCCGTTTACTGATTTCAGTTAAATGATTCTTTACGATAATGCCCGAGGCGGGAGTCGAACCCGCACGGCCTTTCGGCCAAGGGATTTTGAGTCCCCCGCGTCTGCCAATTCCGCCACTCGGGCAAAATTTATACTATTTAAAAATTATAATACTTTCAGCTGATATTCACAACATTACTGGGTAGCAATCTTCTTTAACTTTTTATATATAAGTTCTAAATCTTCAGCATTTACTTTGGTTTCAAAGTAGTCTGAAAAAATCCTCTCAGGCTTAAATTCATTTATTAAAAACATCAATTTATTTTCTTCTAAATTTCCCCAGTATATACTTAAAATTCCCCTTTTTATCTTTATTTTTTTTATGCTTAAACTTGTAGCTATTTTTTTTATTTTTTCTATTAGAATATATCTTTTAAAAGCTACCGGAATTTCTTTATAGAAATCTGTTAGATAGTCTTCAAGTTCTTGTATTTCCTTATCATCTACACTTTTTGAAAGGGTAAGATATATGTTCATTCTTTCAGTCTCATCAGTAATAAAATTAGAAGGAATAAAGGCATCAAAATCAACTTCGATTATAGTTTCATAAAAATTTTTGTTTTGGGTTTTTAAAAGGGTATCTTTTAAAAGTTTTATATAAAACTCGTAACCAATAGCCTTTATATTACCACTTTGTTCTACTCCAAATATGTTACCTACTCCTCTTATTTTCATATCTTCAATAGCGACTTTTATACCTGAACCTGGTCTTGTAAGTTTCATTATTGTTGAAATTCTTTTTTTTGCATCGTCAGATATGATTTCATCCTCAGGCAGTAGTAGATAACAATAGGCTTGTACACTTCCCCTTCCAACACGACCTCTTAAATGGTAAAGCTGTGCAAGCCCAAAAAGGTCTGCTCTATCTATTATTAAAGTGTTTGCATTAGGTATATCTATTCCAGTTTCTACAATTGATGTTGATACCAGAATGTCTATCTTTTTTTCTTCAAATCTGGTTATTTCTTTTTCTATTTGAGAAGATCTCATACGTCCATGGATGTACGATATTCTTAATTCAGGAAACATTTTTTTCAAAAAATCTACTTCTTTTTCAATTGTTTGTATTCTATTGTGAATATAAAATACCTGTCCTCCCCTACTTATCTCTTTCTCTACAGCCTTTTTTATTATTTGAGGGTCTTTTTTAACCATATATGTTTTTGTTTCAAGCCTTCCTTCTGGAGGTGTGTTTATAATAGACAGTTTTTTAAACCCTGAAAGAGACATATTTAAAGTTCTGGGTATAGGTGTTGCTGTCATATAAAGGGTATCCACATCTTTTTTTATCTGTTTAATCTTTTCTTTTGCCCTAACTCCAAATCTATGCTCTTCATCTATTATTAGTAGCCCTAAGTTTTTGAATTTAACCTTATCTGATAAAGCTTTATGGGTTCCAACAACAATGTCAATTTTACCTTCAGCCAATTTTTGCAGTATATCCTTTGTTTCTTTTGTAGATTTTAGTCTTGACAGATTTTCTACGATTATTCCAAATGGTTCTAATCTTTCTTTAAACTTTTTATAGTGTTGATAAGAAAGAACTGTTGTTGGGGTCAATACTAATGTTTGTTTTCCATTTATTGCCGAGATAAATGCTCCTCTTAAAGCCACCTCGGTTTTTCCAAAACCAACATCACCGCAAATCACTCTATCCATAGGTTTTTCAGACTTTAAGTCATTTTTAACTTCCCAAATTGCTTTTAGCTGGTCAGGTGTTTCTACAAACTCAAAACTATCTTCAAATTTTTGAATTAATTCATCTTCTATTTGATATGGAGGACGGGTTATTTTTTCTCTTTCTGTGTACAGCTCTATTAACTCTCTGGCAACTTTTTCTAAAGACTTTCTCACTTTTTTCTTTAAGTTTCTCCAGGAAGGAGCTCCGATTTTATCTAATTTTATTTTTGAAGATGTTTCATACTTAAAAATTTTGTCAAAATGCAGATACGAAACGTTTATCTTTTCTCCATCTGCGTACTCTAATACCATAAAATCATAATCTTTTCCATTTATGTTTTTGGTTTCAATTCCTCTAAAAATCCCAATACCAAAATCTTCGTGTATTATGTAATCTCCAATTTCTATAGGATTTAATTCAGGCTCTATTTTAGATTTAATTTCAGGGACAAAAGAAGTTTTTTCATCTAAAAGGTATAAAGGTTTTGTTATTGGAAGTTTTACAACCTCAAATCCTTTTAAAGGCTGATTTAGTATATTCCCTTTTTCTTTAATTTTTTCTTCAAATACTATAGGTATATTTGCTATCAGGTCTCTAATTGTTAAGGCTTCTTCTTTTTTAAAGGCTATATCAAAATTATCATTTATATAAACAGGAAAATCATACAATTGGAAAATATCTACTGTTTCAACGGGTTTTTTTGTTAAAAGTTTTGAAACTTTATAGATGTTTTCTATTTCATCACCAAAAAAATCTATATAGTAAAGTCCTACAAAAGGTATATTTATACTTAGTCTTGCTCCTTTAAATGAGAATTCCCCTTCATTTTCTACTTTTTCTACTTTGATATATCCAAATTCAATAAGTGTGTTAAACAACTTATCTACATTTACTGAACAGCCTTTTTTCAAGGTTATTATTTCCCTGTTTTTTGAAACTGGAATATCCAATACTTTGTCTACCGAGATGAAAAATATATTGTTGGTTCTTTTTAATTTATAAATAGCATAGTTTCTTTTAAACTGGGATAGTGTATCGTGTATTTCTGTACTTATTGGAATATGTATAACTTCTGAATTTTTATTGAAATGCTTTAAAAAAGATTTCAGATTTATTTCAAATTCTTTAGCCCGTTTTTCTGAATTAACTAATATAAAGCCTTTATTTAAATGTTTAGCAGTGTAGTATTCTGGATAAGGTGATTTAATCTTTTCTTTTTTCTGAAACTTTTGCAACTTTTCTT
>CAZEYS010000058.1:0-6603 GCA_964516095.1 uncultured Aquificales bacterium | reverse complement strand
ACAAAAGCAGAATTAGTTGCAAAAGTTGCTGCAGAAGCAGGAACAACAAAAGCTGCTGCAGAAAGATGTGTAAATGCATTTATTGATGCATTGGTTGAAGCTCTTTCTAAAGGTGAAAGAGTTGCGTTACCAGGACTCGGTGTTTTTAATGTAAAAGAAAGAGCTGCAAGAAAGGGTAGAAACCCAAGAACTGGAGAAGAAATAACAATACCTGCAAGAAAAGTTGTTACTTTCCACGCAGCTAAAGCATTAAAAGAAAAAGTTAATAAGTAATTGTAAATTTTAATAAAAGGGGAGTGGAACTCCCCTGCTTTAATTTTATATTCGATTGATATTGCGAATAGATAAATTTTTATCTAACTATGGAATAGGTTCCCGCTCTGAAGTAAAGAGTATCATCAAATCTGGAAGGATTAAAGTAAACAATCAAGTAGTCAAAAATCCATCTTTAAAGATAAATCCCAAAAAAGATAAAGTCTATTTTGATAACACTCCTTTAGAGTACAAGGAATATTATTACTATATGTTAAATAAACCAGCAGGTTATATAACAGCAAAAACTGACAACTTATATCCGGTTGTAATGGAATTTTTTCAAAATCAGCCTTTTTTTGAAACCTTATTCCCTGTTGGTAGGCTTGATTTAGACACAGAAGGCTTATTGATCGTAACAAATGATGGTATTTTTTCTCATAGAGTTTCCCATCCTAAATGGGAAGTGGAAAAAGAGTATTATGCAGTGGTATCTGGTGATATATCTAAAAGAGAGTTATCAAAATTTGAGCAAAGTGGTATTTACTTGAAGAAAGATAAATATCAAACTAAGCCGTTCAAAATATATATAAAGGATGCAAGTAGTAAAAAATCTCAAATATTAATAAAGGTAAAAGAAGGTAAATATCATATAGTTAAAAAGATAATGGAAGAGATAGGACATCCTGTACTCTACCTTAAAAGAACAAAAATTGGGAATCTGGAGTTAGATGAAAGTCTAAAACCTGGAGAATTTAGAGAGTTAAAACCGGAAGAAATAAAAAAACTAAAAGGCCTTGTGAACCTTACTTAGATTTATCTGGTTTCACTTTAGAGTAAAACATTAACCTATCTATTAATTCCTTCAAAACTGTGGATGATACAGAACCTCCTCCAATAATCTCCCATTTTCTAATTTTTTTTGGTTCATTTGCAAATACAACAATCACATATTTGGGATTTTCCACTGGAAAAAATCCTGCAAACCATGTATAAAATTTAGATTTTGATAAAGCTTTAAGTTTTGGGTCATATTTTTCAGCTGTACCAGTTTTACCTGCTATAGTATAAAATTTAGATTTTCCTTTTCTTGCAGTTCCTTTTTCTACTACAAGTTTTAAAACATGTTTGAGCCATTTTATTTCTTTGTCTGATAAAACCTTTTTGGAAGTGTCATAGCTGTAAGATACTGTTTCGGTTCTATCAGCATTTTTTATTTCTCTTAGAAAGTGAGGTTTAACTAAATATCCACCGTTTGCAATTGCAGCATAGGCTCTTGCAACTTGAATAGGTGTGGCTGTCCAGGATTGACCAATTGATGCATAGGCAATATCTATAGGTCGTAAACTCTCTTTAAGCAGTCCTGAAGACTCTCCTGGAAAAGTATGTGTAGATTGTCCAAAACCTAAACTTTCTAATAATGAGAAAAAATCTTTTGGTTTAAACCGTAAAGCTACCCTTATTATACCTACATTGGACGAATGAATTATAACTTCTTCTGGTGTAAGATATTTAAATTTGCTATGGTCTCTAATAGTTATTCCATCTACAACAACCTTTCCATTTCCTCCATAAATCAGTTCATTTTTCTTTACTAGTCCTTTGGAGAGAGCTCTTGCCATTATAAATGGTTTTGTGATAGAACCAACTTCATAAGCACCTCTAAAGGTGGGATTACTGAAAATTCTGTATTTCCAGTATCTATTTGGGTCATATGATGGATATACAGCATTGGCCAGTATCTCACCAGTTTTAGGATCCATTATAAGTACCACTGCTTCCTTTGGCTTTCTCTCTTTTACAAGTTTTTTTAATGCTTCTTCTGCCATGAATTGAATGTTAGAATCGATAGTTAGAACTATATCTTTTTTTTCTTTCTTTTTTTCTGATACCACAGTAATTGGATAACCCCGAGCATCTTTCATAAGAAGAATTTTTCCAAAACCTCCACCTAAAATATCGTTGTATTTGTATTCAATACCTTCTTTTCCTTCTCCTGTGTATTTATTTACAAAACCGATATTATTAGCACCAATTTTTTTAAATGGATAAACTCTTTTTGAAGTTTCTAATATTCCAAAATTCCATTCTTTTGTTTTAAATCTTATCTCTTCTAATTTTTCTTTTAGGGATTTGTCTAAATTGGAAGCAATGACTGTATACTTTTTATTTTGGTTTAGTTTGTTCAAGATAACCTGTTGAGATTGTTTTATAACCGAAGATAACTCTTTAGCTAATCTTCTTTTATTTTTTATATATTTAGGAATTGCATATATGGTAATAGTTGGTACACTTATTGCAAGTATATTTCCTTTGCTATCGTATATTGTCCCTCTTGGATAGATAACTTTTTCAGTAGTGTAGTACTGTTTTTCTATAAGTTTGATAAATTTTTCTCTTTGTATAATCTGCACATAAAATAGCTTTATTAAAACAGCAAGGAAAACAGCTATTACTAAAAATTTTATAACTTTAACACGCTTTTTATTCATTTAGAGTTTAAAAAAATTACATTTTCAAGGTTAACTTTTTCCATTTTTAGTTTTCGCTTGGCTATTTTTGCTATTCTTTGGGGAGAAGAGAGTTTTGCAACTTCTGTTTTTAATTTTGTATTCTGGGCTTGGAGATAAAGCTTTTGGTTTCTAAGTTTTGTTATTTTTTCTTCTAATTTTATGTACTGTGTATTATATGCAATGAGAATTCCACCTGTTACTATAATTAAAAGTATGTATTTTATATTTTTCTTTGCTGTTGAAAAATCTCTAATAAGTTCAAATGTAAGTCCTCTTATCATAACTTCTTACCTACCCTTAATTTTGCACTTCGGGATGCAGGGTTTTCTTCTATTTCTTCTTCACTTGGTGTAATAGGTTTTTTCGTCAATATTTCCAATTTCTTTAATTTTTTATACTCTTTAAAGATGTTTTTTACAATTCTGTCTTCTAAAGAATGAAATGATATAGTTTGGATAATCCCACCTTTATCTAATAACTCTATTGCTTTCTTTACTCCTTGTTCTATTTCCTCTAGTTCTTTGTTTACTTCAATTCTTATAGCTTGAAATGTTTTCGTTGCTGGGTGTATTCTTCCATGCCTTAATTTTGGAGGATACGTTTTATAAACTATATCTGCCAGTTGTTTTGTAGTTCTAATTTTATCTTTTTGTCTTTCTTTTACAATATTTTCAGCAATTTTCCGTGCAAATTTCTCCTCTCCAAATTCTTTTAATATCCTTTCAAGTTCCCATTTGCTATAGTAGTTAACTACATAATAGGCAGTTAAATCTTGCGAAGTGTCCATCCTCATGTCTAAAGGTTCATCCCGTTTAAAGGAAAATCCTCTTTCCATTTTTAGCTGAAAATGAGAAACGCCGAAGTCAAAAAGAACTCCTGCTAACTTTTCTATTTTTAGCTCTTTTAAAACTTTGTCTAAATCTTTAAATGGTGATTTAACGAGAATATATCTACCCTTAAATTCTTTGAGCCTTTCTTGAGCTCGCTGGAGAGCGTATTCATCTTTATCTATTCCTATTATTTTTTTATCCGGAAAGGTTTTTAAAATGTGATAAGAATGCCCACCTCCCCCAACTGTGGCATCTAAAATATAAGGTTCTTTACTTTCTATGAATTTAAAAAAATCTATAACTTCATTTTTTAAAACAGAGTAATGCTCTATCATATTTCAAGTTTATTTTGCGGAATTTTGTATTTATCTTCCATAATATCAATACCACACTCTAAGTTTTCTATCCAGTCCAGAAACTTGTTAACCATTTCTTTACCTTTTAAGATAGCTCCGTGTTGCGGTGCTATTGTTTCAATGTCAAGCTGTCTTGCCATTCTTACCCATGCTTTCAGGACTTTGTTAGTAGGTATGTATCTTCTATGAAATCCTTCCATATATTTAATGTGCTCTTCAAAATTTTCAACAATCTGGTAGTTTTGACCTAAAGATGCTCCCAGGTCACCAGAGTAAAGTATTTTTGCTGTTGGGTCATAAACATGTAAATTCCCTGGAGAGTGCATAAAATGTGCTGGCAAAATGTATAAGTCACTTTCCCCTAATTTTATAATTCCACCTTCATCGTCGATACCAATTAGCCTGTCTATAACAAACTTATCTACTCCAAAATGTGGTATAAATCTCAGCCAAAGTTTAGAGGATAAAGCTTTAGCTTTGGTAGTCATTAGCCATCCATTGATTGCAGCTACAATGTCTGGGTCTTGATGGGATAAAAATATGTACTCTAAATGACTTATTCCAATTATCCTTCCAATTTCTGCTATCAGATATTTATAAACTTTATGTCCTCCCGGGTCTAATATCATGCCTTTACCGTTATCAATAATTAGATGAACATTGGCCTGAACCATTTCTCCATGACCAAAATCTTCAAGAAGAATATTCTTGTGAGAGTCACTTTCAAACAGTACTTTTTCCATTTTTACCTCCTGCTTCTATCGCTTGTTTTCTTTTCTTTAGAATCTTAGCTATTATTTTATTATCAAATTTTACTAACTGGTCAAAAATAGATACTTCAAGAGAAGGTTTTTTCCGTTGCTTTTTAAATAAAAACGGGATTATCTCAGGATAATCTTTTAACCTATCATAACACTCCTTCTTATTGAAGATACTGCAAATTCCATTCATTAAAATTGCGGTTAAAATTAAATCAATATCTATTTCTGGATAGTTATCATATGTACATAAAGCTAATGAGACCAAGGATGCTGTTGTTTCCAGCATTCCACCTTTGTAATTCCTTCCTTTGTAATCTTTTTTTTCTTCAAGTTTTTTTCTTATCTCTTCATCAAATAGGTATGCTTCTAATAATTTTTTATATCTACTCTTTCTTATCTCATTAAAACCAAGTTCTATCTGGTGCCACAAAAAATCTATAGCATATGGTGTCTTTTCCATTACTGAAAAATCCTATTATTAATCTTTATATCTGCTTCATCTTTTAATTTATTTATCAACATATTTGTAATGTCATTAAGCTTTTGGTTCTCAAGTAAAGGTTTTATACTTTTAACAGCTTTTTTATACTCATCTTCTTTTGGCGTTTTAATTTTTTCTATGTAAAATACCAAAATCTTTCCATTTGATAATAATGGTACATAAGATTTTTCTTTTGTTTTCATTAACTTTTCCATACTTTCTGGAGATAAATTGTAGTTAAACTGTAAATTTAAGTATTTTTGGTCTTTGATGTTTTCGACTTTTGCGTTGTATTTTTTTACTATATTTTCAAAATCGGGTTTCTTATCTTTTATCTCATTTAGTATCTTATTTAAAATTTCCTTTGTTTTTTCTCCTTTTAAAATCTGCTCTATTTGAGGTTTGGCCTTTTCAAAAGATAAAGGTATATTTTCATCTTTTTCATACACAATCAAATAGTATGCACTTTTATCCTTTATAAAGAGGACTTTTTTATCTTTAGATAGCTTATTAATGTTGTTTACTATAGGTTGTGGTAAATCTGATTTTCCTTGTTGATAGACGTCATTAAATATTATTTCAACGCCTTTGGGTATTTGGATAGACTCATTTTGTTTTAAGTGTTTATACAGTTCCTGGGCAAGTTTGTTGGCTTTTTCTATTCCTAATTCATTAATGTTTATTTTATATACTTTTATTTTCTTTCCCTTTGCTGTAGAAAATAGGTTCTTATTTTTATTGTAAAAATTTATTAATTCTTTTTCAGATAACTTCACATCTGTTGGAGATATGATAGCTACTTTACCTGTAATAGAAGAAAGCCTTTTGGAGATTAAGGTATTTATCTCATAATCTGTTATATATACACCTGCATGTAGTATATCTAAAACATGCTGAGCTGAAAGCTGTTTTTTCAAAATAATTTCAAATAGTTGTGGAGATATATTCATAGAATTTAAATATGCCAAAAATAAGTTTTTATCGAATTTACCATTCTTTTGAAAAGCTGGGATTCCTAATATTACCTGTTTTACCTCCTCTGTTGTAGCCTGTATTCCTTCTTCCTTCGCAAACTGATATAAGAGTTCTCTACCTATAAGATTTTCTAAAACTTGAGAGTATATTAAATTTTTTATAGGAGATATATCTATGCCTTGTCTCTGGTACTGAGTTTGTATTCTCTCAACTTCATAGTAAAACTCTTGCGGAGTAATCTCTTCTCCATTCACCTCTGCAACTCCTGAAATCTGACCTGAAAGTTTATAAAAAATTAAAGCTACAAAGCCAGTGCCAACAAATGCAAAAGTTGTTATAAAAAGAACAATTTTTAACCATTTAGATTTAGCTATATTTGTAAACAAATTAGCGGCTCCCTTTTGAAGATGTTATCTAAATATTTTACCACTTATA
>CAZEYS010000057.1:0-6638 GCA_964516095.1 uncultured Aquificales bacterium | reverse complement strand
GTTTTTAGCGTGCATGAGGAATTGAAACTTATAAAGGGCTCAAATTTTGTAGATTGTAAGACAGGGATTGAGATTATTTATTAAAAATTTCTTTTATAGCTTCTAACCCTTTTAATGGAATTGGGATTCCTTGAGGTAAAGAAATATCATAATCTCGAGGGTTAATGCGTATCAACGGAGCATTAAATAGTTTAGATATTCTTTCAGAAGTCCACCTTACAGTTGGCACAGCTTTACCTGCTCCAATTTCTATTATTGCTAGCTTGTAGTTATTGTTGGCTATTTTTTCTAACCATCTATTAAATAGGAATTCTTGCCTCTCCGTTCTGTGCGGAACCCAATTATAATCTCCAAACATGAGTATATTGGGTCGTGCTATTTTTTCGCAGTGTTTACATTTGGGAAGAGGTTCTTTTGCTTCAAATTTTTCTTCATCAATCTCAATCTGAATGTTATCGGCAGGCCATATATTCTCAGTGCACGGTAAGGTACATTGTAAATGGTGTATAGAACCATGTATCTCTACTATATTTTTTTCATTGAAACCTGCTTTTTGAAACTGTCCATCCACGTTTGACGTAAATACAAAATAACCAGCTTTTTTGTTTTCTCCTGCTTCCTTCAAGATTTTAAAACCTTCATGTGGTTTTGTATTTCTATACATATTCAGTCTATGTCCATAGAAAGCCCATGCTAATTTGGGATTTATATCAAACCACCGTGGATTTGCCAGTTCCTCAAATCTTAATCCTAATTTTTTAGCTATTGGGTAAGCTCTCCAAAAGCCTTCTTTTCCTCTAAAATCTGGCAAACCACTATCAACACCCATTCCAGCACCAGCTGTAATTAAAAGTGCATCTGCTTTTTCTATTTCTTCACGTGCTTTTTGTATATTTTTTTCTAAATCAATCATCTTCATTTATTATCCTCTTCAACTGCTTTTATGAGTTTTTCGGAAATATCAGGTATAGCAGCTCTTATTCTAACCCATGCTGGAAGCATTGGAATACCTATTGGATTTTCAATAAATTCATCTTTAGCAAGTTTAAGTGCTTCAACAAAAGATTCTACTGCTGAAATTTCCCTATGTCTATCGTAATTTAAGCCATTTATTAATGATAAAGCGTTATATTTTTCTATTGCCTTTTGAGCTTCTACCAGATAGGTTGTTAATAAACTTCTGAAAAATGAATCAGACAATACCATTCCATCTTGAGTAAGCACTCGAAATAAGGCTTTAGCTATATCTGCTGCCATTTTGGTCAGTCCTTCACCTGGCGAGCTACCTATTTTTTGGTGTTTGTGTTCGTAATTATCTATTATTTCTACCTGGCATATTCTGTTTACAGATGTATTTTGATAAACCTCTGATAGCATTGAAACTTCTAATCCCCATGTAGGAGAAATTCTAAGCCCTCGTGCTAAACTTCTGATAAATGCAAATTCACCAGAAAGGGCATATCTAAAACTGTCTAAATAATCTAAAAATTTATTATGTCCTAAAATTTTTATTAGTGCTCTTATTAAAGGTGTATAGTAAAGCCTTGTAACCCTACCATATAATTTGTCTCTAAATCTTGCGTAATATCCTTTACTAAATTCAAAGTCTAAAGCAGGATGGACAACAGGGTAAAAAAGCCTTGCTGGAATTTCTCGTGAATAACTAACTATATCACAATCGTGCAAGGCTATTGCATATGCATTAATATCTGAAAGTATATACCCAAGAGCCATCCATACTGAACGCCCTTTTCCTTGAGGACCTATATTAAAGTTATTTTTTTTAATCTCATCGTAAATTTTTTGCATATTTGGGCCATCGTGCCAAACAATCTTCACATCAGTTGGTATTTTTGACATTATTTTCTTAACTTTTTCAAATTGTTCTCTATTTGCTCTATCTAGAGAAAGCACAATTCTGTACAAATAGGGTATTTTTTTTAGCTCTTCTACTATTTTGGGCATTGCAGGTCCTTCAAATTCTGAATACAAAGCAGGTAAAAGTAAAACCATATTTCTCCGTTTTGCAAATTCAATAAGTTCTTTTTCAATCTCTTCTATCGGCCTTTCCTTTAATCTTTGCAGTGTAGTTATCATTCCATTTTGGAAAAAGTCTGCCATAATCCTACTCCCATATTTTTATTAAATAATCTTTCATTTCTTCAAATCTAAGGGCTTGATTATCATAATATTTTTCGGCTTCTTCTACAGTCATATCTTTTAGTTCATTAACTAATGACGCCACTTTTGCATTGTAAAGGGGTATCATAGTGTTCAGGACTTTGAATTTTTGTCTTGGGGTTTTGTGAAAATAGGCTGCATATCGATAGACTATTCTTACCCAGGTATCTACAGGCATAATAAAGTTTTCAGCTGTTTCTGTCATGTACAGTTTCTCTATAATCTTAAAATCTTTCTCTTCTAATATGCTTTTCCATACTGGTGCAAAGTTGTTATAACCTATTTTAAAGTATTCTATTAAATTATTTATATCTATACTAAAAGGTTCAGGCTCTTCACCAACGAACTCTCCCAGTATTTCAACATCTGTAGAACCTTTGATTTTTTTCCAGTAGCTTTCATATTTAGGTTGTTCCATTAATTTAAATATTGTCCCAACAACCTCTCTATACATATCACTTAGCTGAGTTGGGTCTTTTTCATTATGTATTTTTGCTCCAAGTCTGGCCTGACAGATTTTATAATTATCAACTATAGCATTTGTAGTCATCCATATATCTATTCCAAATTTGGCAACTTCTGTATCCCATACTTCATTGTCCAAATAATCTTTGACTAAAGGTCTTGAAAAACCAAAATCTCCTCCGATAGGTTGTCTTATTTTTTTCCCGTACAGAGCCCTTGTCATATTATATGCAATGGTATTTGTGATGGTTCCATCAAATTTCCATCTTAAATAATAAGGAGCTACAAAATCATATCCTGTGTATATTGGCTCTATTATGTTTTTAACCCATTCGGGTGTTATTGAACGCAAATCTGAATCAAAGGTCGCTATAGCTGTAGCCTTCAAGAATTCTGCTGATTCGAATATTGCCCTCAGTGCTGAACCTTTTCCTGGGATACCTCTATAAATTCCCACTACCTTTTCAACATTATACTTTGATACATCTACTGCTTCTGCCACTTCTCTTGTATCATCTGTAGAACCTCCGTCAGATATAAAAATTAAAGCCTTTTTGTCATTAAAATATCTATCTAAACCTTTGGCAACTTGTTCTATTACATGTGCAATGGTATTCTGGCTAAAGTATGTTGGTATTCCTACTACTATATCTGCATAACCAATATTTTCTATTTTTTTACGGGTTTCCTCTCTTAATGCTGTGGAAAATCTCATGTTAGATGTTTTTAGCATGTTCATCTCCTATCAATAGTATTTGTATGTCCATTACATTTGTTCCAGTTTTACCTGTTATAATCAAATCACCAGTTTTTTTAAAAAAATTATAAGAGTCGTTATTTTTTAAATATGTATCAACATCAAGTCCTAACTTCTGTGCTTTGTAATAAGAATTTATGTCTACTATTGCCCCATCAGCATCTGAATTACCGTCTATACCGTCTGTACCTGCAGATAAAAAAACTACGCTATCTAAATCTTTTAACTCTTTAAGAGCAGATAAAGCCATTTCCTGATTTCTACCTCCTTTTCCATTTCCAGTTACATTAACTGTGGTTTCTCCACCTGATATTAAACAAACAGGAGGCGGAAACGGATTAGAACTTGATTTTATTTCTCGTCCAATAGACATTATTGCTTTTGCAACTTCTCTGGCCTCTCCATGTAATGAACTGGTTAGTATTTTAGCCTCAAAACCAAGCTCCTGAGCTTTTTTCTTTGCATAACTGAGGGCTTTAAAGTTATTTGCAATTATGTAGTGTTTTATATTAGATGGTGGCTTTTTTGGTGTGTCCTCTATTTGGCCTTGTAATCCTTTCTGTATAACTTCCTTTACAGAGAGAGGAACTTTATCCCATAAATCATATTTAACCAAGATATTATATGCATCCTTATAGGTAGAGTTATCCATATAAAGTGGAGCAGAACCAATTACTTTTAAATCGTCTCCTATCACATCAGAGATAACAAGAACTATTCCCTTTGCTTTAGTTAATCTGGCAAGTCTTCCTCCTTTTACCTGTGATATGTGCTTTCTTATCACGTTAATTTCATCTATCGGCACACTCTTTTTTAAGAGTAATTGAGTTGTTTCTTGAAGATCCTGTATTGATATAGGAGAAATCGGAATTTCTAAAAGAGAAGAACTGCCCCCTGACAGTAGGTAAATAAAAAAGTCATCTTCTTTTAAAGATTTAAATTTTTCAATTAATTTTTTTGTGGCATTTATTGTTTTTTCTGTAGGCACAGGATGTGAACCTTCTAAAACGGTAATCTTATCCAGTTCTTCGGTATAGTTAGATATAACTACTCCATCAATAATAAGATCAAATGCCATGCTTTCTATAGTTTTAGCCATTTCAACTGAAGCTTTTCCACTACCAAATACATAAAAACCATTTTTTAAGGAATATATATCTTTTTCAATTTTGATTTTATCTTGTTGTATATCAACAGTTTTGGGAATAATGTTTTTAGGTAATATAGAATTTAAGGCATAAAAAAATATTTCCAGAGCTTTTTCCCTTAAATTTTTCCTCATAATCCATTATAGTTAAAAATTTAACATTGTTTAACATTAATAATACATATTTGAGATTTATTTGCAAATATTTTTTGTATGTTCAATTTAACAATTGAAGTTAACATCTATATTGGGTAAATTATTTACCTCAAATCTTTAACGTATAAACAGGGGAAATTATGACAAAGGATTTTACACATTTACATCTTCACTCTCACTATTCATTGCTCGATGGAATGATTAAAATACCTGAACTTGCCCAGAAAGCAAAGGAGTATGGATATAAAGCTGTAGCTCTAACTGACCATGGGAATATTTTTGGTGCTATAGAGTTTTATCAAGAAATGAAAAAGGTTGGCGTAAAGCCTATTATTGGTATGGAAGCGTATTTTACAAACAATAGATTTGAAAAAAAAGGTGAAGGTTCAGATAGTATTCTCGCAGATAAAAATTACCATCTAATACTCCATGCTAAAGATAAGACTGGTTTTAAAAACCTAATGAAGCTTTCGTCCCTTGCTTATACTGAGGGGTTTTACTACAAACCACGGATAGATTGGGAATTGCTAGAAAAATACCATGAAGGTCTTATATGTCAGACTGCTTGCCTAAAAGGTTTTATTCCTCACCTTCTTTCTAAAGGCAAGTTTGATGAAGCCTATGAATATGGAAAAAGACTAAAAGACATATTCGGGGAAGACCTATATTTTGAGATACAGCTCAATGGTTTAGAAGAGCAAGAGATTGCAAATAAAGGCCTTTTAGAACTTGCAAAAAAATTAGATGTCAAAGTTGTAGCAACAAACGACTCACATTATTTAAACAAAGAAGATGCAGAGGCTCATGATGTTATAAAAGCATTGCAAATGAAAATGACTTTAAAAGAACTCAAAGAAAAAGGAAGAGCATTTAAGGTAAGAGGCTTACACTTTACAACCCCTGAAGAGATGTATGAAAAATTCAAAGGATATGAATTTGCTTTGAAAAATACAATGGAAATTGCAGAAAAGTGTAATGTTGAAATAGACACTGCAGAAACAAGAGGATATCTCTTTCCAAAATTCCAGATACCAGGACTTGATAGAGAAGCAACTCCAGAAGAAAAAGCCCAGTATTTTGAAAAACTCGCATGGGAAGGTTTGGAAAAACGATTAGAAAAAATAAAAGACCTTTCTAAAGAAAAACATAACGAATATAAAGAAAGACTGAAATATGAGGTAGATATAATAAAACAAATGGGATTTCCTGAATACTTTCTTATTGTTCAAGATTTTATAAATCACGCAAAACAAAATGGAATTCCTGTAGGACCTGGCCGTGGTTCTGCAGCAGGGTCTTTAGTTGCTTATGCCCTTGGTATAACAGACGTCGACCCACTTCAGCATGGGCTCATATTTGAAAGATTTCTAAATCCAGACAGAATTTCTATGCCAGATATTGATGTAGATTTCTGTATGGAAAACAGGCCAAAAGTTATTGAGTATGTTAAAAATAAATACGGTGAAAATGCAGTTGCCCAGATCATTACATATAACTTTATGAAATCTAAAATGGTCATTAGAGACGTAGCCCGTGTATTAGGCTTTTCTTATGCAGAAGCAGATAAAATAGCCAAAATGATACTACCAGGACCTGTACAGGGTTCAACGTTAACAATTGAAGAAAATTTAGAAGCAAATCCTGAATTTAGAAAACTGTACGAAACGGATAAAAGGGTCAGACAGCTTATTGACCTGGCAAAAAAATTAGAAGGCTCAGCAAGGCACACAGGAATACATGCTGCTGGTGTTGTTATAGCTCCAGGACCGTTGAATGAGTATGTGCCTGTTTATGTGGATAAAGATGGTACAAAGGCTACCCAGTTTGATATGACTACCCTTGAGATGCTTGGCCTTGTGAAAATGGATTTCTTGGGTTTAAAAACACTTACGGAACTAGATTATATGAAAAAACTTATAAAAGAAAGACATG
>CAZEYS010000056.1:0-6646 GCA_964516095.1 uncultured Aquificales bacterium | reverse complement strand
ATATTAATGGAAATATAAAAAGTTATCCAGTTGTAGATATGGTTTTTAATCCAAACGGAAATTTACTTGACTTTTTAATCGCTCCTTCAGATTTAGAAGAAAAATATATAAAAGAGGCAGAAGATATAGCAAAATCTGCAATAGAAGTTTTAGATGGTGTAGGTGTTTTTGGAGTTGAGCTATTTTTAGATAAAAAAGGGAGAATTTTACTCAATGAAGTTGCCCCAAGACCACACAATTCTGGACATTATACAATTGAAGCCTGTGAAACAAGCCAGTTTGAACAGCATGTTAGAATAGCATCAAACCTCCCCCTTGGCTCATCATATCAGATGATACCAGCTATAACTATGAATATTCTCGGAGAAGAAGGATATAAAGGAAATCCAATTTACGAAGGTTTAGATGATGTTATGAAAATAGAAGGTGTTTATATTCATATCTATGGTAAAAAAAAGACATTTCCATTTAGAAAAATGGGACATATAACAATCATTGATAATGATAAACAAAAAGCATTAGAAAAGGTAAAATTTGTAAAACAAAAACTTAAAGTGAAAGGAGAACAGAAAATATGATTGGGATAATAATGGGAAGCGATTCAGATTTACCAGTAATGTCAAAAGCAGCAGAAATTTTAGATGAGCTTGGGATTAAATACGAAATAACAATAGTTTCAGCTCACAGAACACCTGAAAGAATGTATGAGTATGCAAAAACTGCTGAAGAAAGAGGGATAAAAGTGATTATTGCTGGTGCAGGTGGAGCAGCACATCTTCCGGGAATGGTTGCATCTTTAACTCATCTACCGGTAATTGGAGTTCCTGTAAAAACTTCTTCTTTAAATGGGTTAGACTCACTCTTATCAATTGTACAGATGCCTGCAGGAATACCAGTTGCAACCGTTGCAATAAATAATGCAAAAAATGCAGGACTTTTAGCTGCTTCAATACTTGCAACATCAGATGAGAATATTGCAAAAAAACTGAAGAATTACAGAGAAAACTTAAAAAATATGGTTTTAGAAAAGGCAGAAAAACTTGAAAAGTTAGGATATCAAAAGTATCTGGAGCAGATGTAGGTGTATAAAGAAAAATACAAATACGCACTCTTTATATTTTTAATTGTTTTTACATATACGTGGAACTTTTGGATTAATGATATCTGGATACCAAATGAGAGCTTTTATGCTGAAGCAGTACGTGAAATGTTTGAAAACAATAATTTTTTAGACATTTATTACAATTATGAACCTCGTTTTAATAAACCACCGTTAACTTACTGGATTATCGCTTTATCCTGTGCAGTGTTTGGAATATCTGAGTTCGCAGTAAGATTTCCCATAGTTCTTCTTTCTCTTGGAGTTGTCTTACTTACATTCTTAATAGGAAAAAGACTCTATAACACCAATGTTGGTTTAATATCTGCTTTCATCATGTCTGTTTCTCTTCAATTTGTTGGAAATTCAAGATATGCTTCACCAGAGGTTCCTCTTGCTTTCTTTTTTACATTAACTTTATATCTGTTTTTAATAGGCTATAAGGAAAATAGGTTTAAGTGTATTTTACTATCATATATAACATTAGGACTTACGGTACTGACTAAAGGCTTCCCTTATATATTTGTAATAGGTATGATAGTAATCGTGTATCTCCTTATTGAAACAAACTTCAAGTTTAAACTTTTTTGGAAAGAATTCTTAAAGCTTAAAATATGGATAGGTCTTCCTATAGTTTTAATCATTGGTTTTTGGTGGTACGTTTATAGTTATATGAAGTTTGGAAATGAATTTTTATCTGTATATTATCAGGAAACATTTGGAAGGGCATTTAAGGATAATAAATCTTTCTTTAGCCTTGAAAATATAACATATTACTGGTATGTCATTTTGTGGGGATTTTTACCTTTTTCACTGGTTTTTTATTATGCATTTATAAAATATTTTACTAAGATTAAGCAGTTTTCATTTATATTTGCATGGTTTTGGACTATGATGATAATATTCACCATAGCAAAAGGAAAACTTCCTACCTATTTTATTCAGGCATTTCCTGCAATGTCTATACTTACAGGTTATCTTATAACCTATTACCAACCTCAAAGACTTAAGAAAATTCTTTACTATCTTTCTTTTATCATCCCTACAATACTGGTTCTCCTTTTAATGGCATATGTGATTTACCAACTAAAACTGGATTACATGTACTATGTGTTTATCTTATTCATACCAGCTTATATAGTTAGATATAAAGATATTAAACTAACTCCTTTTTTAGCTACAATTTTATTCCTGCTAATGTTTGTCATATCAGTACTTCCAAAAATAGAAAAATACAGACCTTATGACAAAATTGGCCAGGCCATACAGGAAAACCTAATACCTAAAAGGATACCTCTTATAATAGAAAATAAATTCTTTCACAATCTTCCTTTCTATGCAAAAAGAAAGGTGCTTAGAGACTATCCCCTTGAAAAGATACTAAGTTATAAAAAGCCAAGACTTGCATTAATCTTAAAAAAAGATTTAAAGCATTTTAAAAATCCAGTTATCCTGTGGAAAGGAAAACTATACGATGGAGGAAGTGAGTCTCAGTTCGCCAAATTTTTTAAAGCAGTAATAAAAGCAGAAAATGGTGATTTTTCTAAATTTAGAGACTGGGTATTAATTTATCAAATGTAGCAAATTGCTGTATAATTTCTAAAAACATCACAAGGAAGGAAATAATGTCAGTAAGCTTGTCTTTCGACCAGTTTAAAAAGTTAGCGAAAGATTATAACGTAATTCCCATATACAAAGATATAGTGGCAGATATAGATACACCTTTATCAGTATTTTTAAAAGTTTCTGCAGAAAACAGATTTAACTTTTTATTTGAAAGTGTAGAACAGGCAGAAAACATAGGAAGATTTTCATTTATAGGCTCTTCAAAACCTGTATACATCAGATCTAAAAAACACTTTATAGAAAATTATAATAAAGGAAAAATAGAGATAAAAAATACAGATGATCCATTGGAAGAATTAAAAAATATCGTATTAAAATTCAAACCCTTCAAAGATAAAAACTTACCTCCTTTTTGGGGTGGGTTTGTCGGATATGTTGGATACGATATAGTTCATTTTTACGAACCTATTCCTGATATAAAGCCAGATACATTAAAGCTTCCAGATATATATTTCTTTTTAAGTGATGAAGTTATTGCTTTTGACAACATTAACAAAACAATAAAAATAATAGTCTCAGCTATTATAGAAAAACAGGAAGATGTGGAACAGGTCTATAATCAAACTGTAGAAAAAGTTCAAAAAATAGAAAAACAGTTATCTAAGGAAAAATCAATTAGACACTTAGAAATAAGAAAAGTCCATTCTGTAAACGTTAAAAACTGGAAATCTAATTTTAAAAAAGAAGATTTTTTAAATGCAGTTGTAAAAGCTAAAGAGTATATAAAAAATGGGGATATAATCCAGGTAGTACTGTCTCAAAGGTTTTCAAAAAAATTACAGGCAAATCCTTTAGACATATACCGAGCCGTTAGAATAATAAATCCTTCTCCATATCTTTTTTATTTGGATTTGCAGGATATAAAGCTAATAGGTTCGTCTCCTGAAATATTAGTAACAGTAAAAGATGGAAAAATACTAACAAAACCTATAGCAGGAACAAGACCAAGAGGTGAAACTGAAGAGGAAGACAAACTATTAGAAAAAGAACTTCTTTCCGATGAAAAAGAAAAAGCTGAGCATCTTATGCTTGTTGATCTTGCAAGAAATGATGTTGGTAAAGTTGCCAAACCTAAAACAGTAAATGTTGATAGATTTATGTATATTGAAAGATACTCTCATGTTATGCATATAGTATCAGATGTATCTGGTAGCTTAAAAGAAAGCTTACATCCAATTGACGTACTAAAGTCTGTTTTCCCAGTAGGAACAGTAAGTGGTGCTCCAAAAGTACGTGCCATGCAAATAATTGAAGAATTAGAGCCAGATAAAAGAGGCCCTTATGCAGGAGCAGTTGGATATATTTCGTTTGACGGGAATATAGATACGGCTATTGCAATAAGAACAGCTGTCGTAGAAGGTGAAAATATACATGTTCAAGCAGGTGCAGGTATAGTTGCAGATTCGGTACCTGAGAAAGAGTATCAAGAAACAGTTAATAAGGCAAAGGCTATGATAAAAGCCGTTGAGATTGCTGAAAACAGCTACTAAATTCTCAATACTTATTGAATTTTTTTGGAGGAATAATGGCTAAACTAAAGAAAGGGGCGAAATGTACTATATGTAAGACTAAAAATAAGAATGAAAAGGCAGTAGTTTATCTTCCTCATCATAGACTTGCACTTTGTAAAGAACATTTTATCCAGTGGTTTGAAAAAAGAGTAGAAAAAACTATAAAAGAATTTAAAATGTTTTCTAAAAAAGATAGGATATTGGTTGCAGTTTCTGGAGGAAAAGATAGTTTAGCTTTATGGAATACCCTTGTAAAACTAGGTTATAATGCAGAAGGTTTTTATATAGATTTAGGAATTGGTCAGTATTCTCAAGATTCAAAAAATCTGGCACTAAGTTTTGCAAAAAAAATAAATAAACCACTTCATATTATAGCTCTACAAGAAGAGATAGCTACCATACCCCAAATAAAAGAAGTAACAAATAGACCAGCTTGCTCAGGCTGTGGAACCCTTAAACGGTATTATATGAATAAATTTGCACGGGAAAATAATTACAATGTAATAGCAACAGGCCACAACTTAGATGATGAAGTGGCAGTTTTATTTGGAAATACATTAAGATGGGATATAGACTTTTTAAAAAGACAGTACCCAGTTTTAAAAGAGGAAAATGGATTTGTTAAAAAAGTAAAACCTCTGTGTAAGATAACAGAAAAAGAGGCTGCACTTTATTCTTTTTTCAACAATATTGAATATATTGAGTACGAATGTCCATTTTCTGAAGGTGCATCTTCTATTGAGTATAAAGAATTTATAAGTAAATTAGAAGAAAAACATCCTGGAACAAAACTTCAGTTTTATACAAACTTTTTAAAAAAAATGTATCCTATTTTGAATAAAGAAGATCTTACAGAAGATTTGAAAAAATGCCGTATTTGTGGAGAGCCATCTTTTAACGATGTATGTAGCGTTTGCAAATTAAAAGAAAAACTTGATAAGTTAGTAAAAGCTAACTAATTTATCTAAAAATAAATCAAGGAGTGATTATGATGAAAAAAGTAATTGTATTAGGAGGAGGCATAGCAGGGGTAGAAGCTGCCATACATTTAAGAAAATATAATTTTGAAGTAGAACTAATATCAGATAGAGATTATCTCTACATTTACCCAATATCCATCTGGATTCCAACAAAAGAAAAAAAATTTGAAGAAGTAATAATTCCTCTTCAAGATATTGCAAAAGCTCATGGGTTTACCTATACAAAAGGCAAAGTTAATGAAGTAAATAAAGACAGTTTCAAAGTGGATGAACATCTAAGAAAAGATTTTGATTACCTGGTAGTTGCTTTAGGTCAGGCTAAGCTCAAACACAAAGGAATAGAGTATACTTATTCAATATGTTCTACACCAGATGAAACTCTTAAGTACGCAGAAAAATTAGATGAAATAATAAGTAAAGGTGAAGGTAAACTTGCATTTGGATTCGGAGGTAACCCGAAAGCTAAAGAATCTGTAAGAGGTGGTCCTGTTTTTGAGCTTTTATTTAACGTAGATTATTATCTGCGAAAAAAAGGTATAAGAGATAATTTTGAACTGATATTTTTTGCTCCAATGCCTAAACCCGGTGAAAGACTTGGAGAAAAGGCATTAAAATTAATAGATAATATGTTTACCAAACTAAATATCAAAAAGTACACAGGTAAAAAAATCAAACAATTTGTACCAGATGGTATAATCCTGGAAGACGATACAAAGATACAGTCTGATCTGACCTGTTTTATAGCTGCAGGAGATGGTCATCCAGCTGTAAAATCTGGAAATTTACCCCAAACAGAAGTTGGATTTATAAAGATTGATAGATTTAACAAAGTAGAAGGAATTGATAATGTATATGCCATTGGAGATAGCTGTGCTTTAGAAGGTCCTCCATGGAAAGCTAAGCAAGGTCATTTAGCTGAAGTTATGGCAAGAAATACGGCTTTCAATATAGCATTACAGGAAGGTATAGAAAAAGGTGAACCTAAATCTTATGTAGATCATATTAATATTATGTGTTTAATGGATATGGGAAATGGAGGAGGATTTGCTTATAGGGATGATAAAAAAGCCATTCTTCTACCTTTACCTATCATTGGACATTGGATGAAAAAGGCATGGGGTATTTATTATAAGTTGTCGAAACTTGGAAAAATTCCACGTTTACCAGGTATGTAAAATATAAAATGGAGCGAGAGACGGGATTCGAACCCGCGACCCCTTCCTTGGCAAGGAAGTGCTCTACCGACTGAGCTACTCTCGCATAAAAGGGATATATATTATATTTTTATTTTTCTGCTGTGTCAAGTTCTTGTATCTGTGGGATACTCCTATCTAAAAGTAGCCAAAATCAGTAGGGATATTTGTAAAGCTAAAAACTATAGCCAATGCATATCTTAATGCATTTATATTCTTGCTATATCCTTTTGTTTT
>CAZEYS010000055.1:0-6766 GCA_964516095.1 uncultured Aquificales bacterium | reverse complement strand
ATAGGTAGGAGGAGTGTGTTTTCGAGTGGATTAAGGGGATTAAAGAGGAGTTTAAGAGATTTATTAGTAAGAGATGTAGAAGATTTATGGTTTTTATTGAGAGAATATGAGGAGCAATTAAAGAAAAAGTTGGTATTTATCCTCGCAGAGGAAGGTGTCCAGTAGTATGGGGGTTTGAAGGTGATTTGCTCATTTATTTTATTAAGTCAACTTAAACTTAAAATTTCATGAAAATAGCCTTCTAAAGTTTTCAGTATCCGAGCAAACTTATGTTCTCCCCTCAAAGGGGGAATGTCTTCAAAGTTTCTATGTGTAGCAACCAAAAAATAAGCAAATAATTGCAATAAAAATGTGCTTACACTATCATAATAAGTGTTGATTAAAAAAAGAACATCCTCCAGTTCTTCTTTAGATATAGAACTAATACTATTTTTAAAAATTTCAAAATATTCTTCAATATACTCTGAGCTATAAGGAAACAGTAAAAATGTTTCAGATTCATATCCATGCGTTTCTTGAAAAATAAAGTTATTACTAACGTAAAAACAAACGTCATCATCAAAAATTTCATTTAAAATCTTAATGATATTATCAATATCTATTTTTTTATAAGTATAAGTCTCTAAAATCTTCCCTAGGTCTGCCATTTTTGCTCCCATCAAAAATTTTTTACCAAGTATTATCTAAGTTTTTTTCTTGAAGATATCTTATGCCCTTTTCTGAGATCTCCCAGATACCTCTTGGAGAATCGGATTTTAATAGCCCCTCTCTTACCATTGTATTTCGGCACCATTGAGCAGTATTTTTCCATCTTATGGAACTGGTAGATTGTAAAGTCTGGTAGTCGTATTCATTTAATTTACCTTTCATTTTTTTCTCCACCAAATTTAGAACTTTTGACATTGGAGCTGAACCCCCTAATTCTACAATAGCTTCTAATATGGGGATTCTGAACTCATCTTCTGGAGTTCTAAGTCCTCTTTTTAATTTGGATGTTATTTTTCTTCTCCTCTTTGTTTTTGATTTGCCAGATAATCCTGGAAATTTTCTTTGCCATTCATTTTGAAGTTCTTTAATTTTTTCTCTAAATTGTTCGACATCTTTAGTATTCTCTATTATTTTTTCTGCTTTATCATATTCACTTTTTTGAAGAGCAATAGCAGCTTCCTCTTTTAGATTGGCAATAACCATTTCTATTTCCTCAAGTAAAATTTCAAAGGCAGTAAATACATCATTTTTTACCATGATAGTCTCCAATACAGCAAACTTACATGGGTTTTCCTGTTTTAATTATTTCAGAAATTTTTATTTATAAAACAAATTTCCTGTTCAATGTCTGCAAAATAGTATAACATTTATCAAAAAAAATCTAAAATACTCGCGAACTTATTAGCGAACTCCCCAAAAGTGTCCAGTAGTATGGATTACGCTGGAAGCCAAATTCTTCTAGTACCATTTGTGCTTGTCTTCCCGAGGTACAAAACTAAAAACAAATCCTGTTTTTCTTAATTCTTCAAGCCAAGAATAGATTTCATGTTGCGTATAACCTAATTCTTTTGCGGCTCTTGCCAAAAAAATATATTCATACCACAGTTCTGTATAAAAAATTCCAGGATCATCGCTACCAACTACCACCCAAGGATAACTTTTTCCTTTTTCTCTATGAGGAGGAAACCATCTAAAAATAGAATGCTCTTTTAAACACGAAAACAGTCCTATAGATAAATTTGAGGAAGGATTTACTTCAATAACTAGTTCCCTTTGTATTATTTCAGAAAGCAATTTTTTCTGCACAGCTCTAATAGCTTCGCACCATTTTGTGTCTACATTTACGACAATGAATTCGTCATACTTTTTTCGCGTAGAGGGATCAAAGTGATACTTTTCCCATATTCTATAGACATCGTCTCCTACTTTCTCTTTAGCCTCTTCTCGCCAGCAGTGGGGAAGTTCTGTAAGAAGAAATTTTTCAGGGGTTTCCCGGCGAAGATACTTCCAGCTTAACCACAACCATTCAACTGGAAGTTTTTCTCCATAAATGTCTTTAGATAAAAAAGTAATCTCTTCTTCAAGAGTAAGAATCAGACTTTCAAAATTCCG
This sequence comes from uncultured Aquificales bacterium, assembly GCA_964516095.1. Taxonomy (GTDB): domain Bacteria; phylum Aquificota; class Aquificia; order Aquificales; family Hydrogenothermaceae; genus Hydrogenothermus. The sequence continues at coordinate 4,666 of CAZEYS010000055.1, read as the reverse complement.
CAGTTCTTTTAACTGGTGCTGAAACCATACCAGATTGTCAAGCCACTCACCACGTGGTAGAAAGACTTCTTTAGCAGTCCTTTTCACATAAAGAAAAGGATCGATTCCTAAAGCAAGGACATGCCCCAATCTGTCACCTGTGTGCATCTTAAAAAATCGTATGGCTTCGTCAATAGCTCTAATTCCTGAAAGGATGTGTCTGAACTCTTCTCCCACATGATAGGTAAGACGGAGAGGATGCCTCCCTTCCTTTTGCCATACAGTATATCTTAGCCATCTGATTACCGGAGAAAAAACCTCTGGACCTGCTAATACCTCATTATTTGCTGCGTCAAGCCCACAAATCATCCGACTTTCAGGAAATAAATTTATCGGATATTTCTGAAGAAGATAAGAAATAATTCTTGCTTGTTTCCACAACTTCTTTCTTAAACGAAAATGTCGGCATGGCACTATTTCCCAGTTAGAATTAATCTTAATGTTATCTTTCTCCTTAATAAAATGAAGAACAACTCCAATATTCCAGAGCCTCAATTTTTCTGGAGATACAGAAGGATTTTTTAAGTAGTTTTTATAAACAATTTTTGAGCACTTTTTCAATGAAGTTGTTAAGTTTTTTAATTTGGTATACATCTCAATAAGTGTATCCTTAGGAGCAATTCTTACCTCCAACAAAGAAACACCACCTATACTCCAGGCTTGAAATAACCTAGGGACAATTTCTTTTTCTATCGCGTCCCTGATGGGTGAGTGAGAAAAGAAATCAAACCTTTCAAATCCTTTCAAATTTCGACATTGAACTAAATTCTTAAGGAAAATATTTTGTAAAATTAAGTAAATATGTAACCAACTTTCAAATTCTTTTGAAGAAGTTTTTCCAAAAAATTCAAAACACTTTTTTAAAAAAATGCGTTCATCTTTACCAAGATTCTTCCGAGGATAAAGTTGTAAATTTTTTGATTTCCAATCTTTATAATCCTGAGTTGCGGTTAAAAGCGATAAATTTTCTGTTTTAATGGAGTAGAGGAAGAGTTCTTTTATTCGGTAAATTTTTTCATAGTCAGATGAGCTTCTCTTTTTTAGAAACTCAAAAAGTATGGCTTTAACCACAGGCATCATTAAAAGAAAAATGCAGAATTTTTTTACGGAAATTTTTGGAGGTAAGATGATATTTAAATCTTTGTGAGCTTTAAGAATTTCACGAATAAGTGTGTTTAAATTTGTAAAAATTTTATCCCAAAGAAGTATAGGAAGGGCAGAGCCGTTGAGATGTCTATGTACTTCAGACAAGCCTCTTTTTTTTAATTCTGTTAGCAATGGTTTTTCTACTGGTGGGAGGAAGAATTCTTTCCATGAATCAGGAGGAATGGTATCTCTAATTTTTGGATAGTGGCGAATGTCTTCGGTTTTGAATACGAGAGAAAATATCCAGAGTGGATCAATAAAAATTTCTCCCAGGAGGTGTTGAAATTCTAATACTCTCTCCCACCGCAAAACTGGAAGTCCTTTAATAGGCGACCAAGTGAAAAAGTGATGAGCAAGAAGGAATAACACTTTTGTCAATAAGCCTTTTTCCTGGGTTAAGCCACTCCACGATTTTAGACCTTCAAATTGATGAAGGGACCAGGCGGGAAGTTCGTGAAAAATTTCTTTCTGCCACATATCAAACATTTTGTTTTCTTCGTAAATTTCTTCACTATTCAGCAAAGCAATAAGAATATTAGGACTAGATAAAAGTGTCGTTAAGGCTTTAATTTCCGGTGTAATCATTTTTTCTTCTTGCAATTACAGCCTCCGTTTAGTTTTATTATAATTATTTTTAATTGCTTCATATAAATCTTTTAAAAATTTTTCGTCAGTGATATCTGACTTCGGAGAAGCTGTAAGGGCACATAATACAGTGTTTAAGTCAAATCCTCCTATATTATGCCATTCAGTTTGAAAGAAACTTTCCGGAAATGTTTTTTCCTGCTCTTTATCAAAAACAATTCTAATTATATGGTTTCTTATTTCCGGAGAAATGATTGCTAACATTACCGGACACTTCATTATCCACCTGGTAAATGAAGTATTGTGAATTATTTTTTTAAGTTCTGATTCTTCAAGTTCAAAAATTCCATTTCCCAATATAATATTTTTAGCATTAATAGATTTTCCAGTAGTAAACAGATTTTCTTCAACAAGTAAAGCCTGAAACAACGCGAGGGTCCATCTTTCTAGAATATAACCTACTGCATATTTCAAGTAAGGCAATTCTTCACGTATTTTTACGAGATTTTCCCAGAGTCTATTAATCGCTCTGGTAAAAATAAAAGCCGGTGGAGGCGATAAATCTTCTATTTCTTTAATCCAATTGTCCCATTGATTTTTCCACTCCTCAGGAAAAGAGACAGGAAAAGCAGTTGTAAATTTTTTCAAAAGTTCTATCTGATCTTCCTCTTGATATTCTTCTATTTCGCTATCGTATTTTTCTGAAATTGAAGATTGTTCTTGTAGGTAGGGAAGTGGAATAAACAATGGATATACTTGATTAACTTCTTTACTAATGAGGTATTCCAGATGTGCAATACCTGAAAAGAAGTTTATAAACCAATGCGTTTCCCATTCAGCTCTTTTAGAATAATATAATACACTAAAAATACCAAAAATGAAACGAGCTTTATCGTCTGTTCTAGCCAGCCAGTTTTCGACTGAAGGAAAAAGATCTACAGGTCTTTCTAGTTTTTCCTGGAGTGTTTTTTCATCCTTTATTTCTTCAGTTGTATCGAAAACTTTGGCTTTTTGTAAAAATGCTTTTATCCAGGTCCAATTGCCATAAAAGGTGATATTTTGGTTATTAGCTCTTCTCATAAAAACTAAGGTGTTTATATATTTACTTCTTCTTTTTCTTCTTTTAGTAAGATGAATTAGCCCAGAGGCATAAGAACAGGAGAGATCCCCCTTTAAAAGAACACCTGAAAGATATCCTAGAAGATAAGGGCTTTTATCGTAAGCAAGTCGTTCTCTTATCATTCTTTTTTTATCTTCGCCTAAATTTCCTATATCTTCTAGGAGTTTATGTGGCAAAAATAAACGATTTATAGAAGAAAGTACTTTATTTTTATCTAGTTTATAAGCTAAATTTACTCCTGCCTGAACAATTAGTGTTATTTGATTCTTTTCTTCATATTCAATAGGATCATATAATGGTTCAAGTTGCCAAATATTTTCAGCTATTTCCTCTTTAGCTTCAAGTAAAAACACGCTCAACAAAGGAAAATTTTCTCCTTTTGGTATAAGAGAAAGATCCTTTTGCCACTCAAGAAATTTTGGTAAATGTAAAAAGGTTTCTATAAGTTCTTTATAAAGCTCTATCTTATTTTTGTCTTCTTCATAAAGAGTGTCAATGAATTTTAGAAAATTTATAAAAACTCTGCTGTTAGAAGGAATAATCAAAATAAAGGGGCATTTATAATAGTCCCAAAATTTATCTTGTGATAAATAAAAAGAATCAAACATAAAGAAAGTTTCTAAAAACTTTTGAAAATAATCTGAAATAGATATCAGGTTATTCTTAGTTTCTTTTTTAATTTTTATTTGGATACTCTGTTCCCAAATTTTTTGATTAATTGGTGCTAATGAAATACGATTGTAGTGAGGAATTATTTTGCGAAGATATTGATGAGTAAGCCCCCTAACCAAGCGAAGCATTTGTTCTTTTGTTTCTAAATCTTTTACTTCTTCAAGTTTTTTATAAAACATTATTTTTACTAATCTATGGTAAAGAGAGAGCTCTCCTGAAAGTACAACAATAATTTTGTCAATTGAAAGATACTTCCTAATTGTTTCAAGTATATCTTTCCCACGATCAAAAAGCATATCAATATCATCAATTGGAAGGAGAAAATAATCCTTTCCGAGAATGTCAAGAGCATTTTTTACAAAGTAGTAAAACTTTTCAGCGAGACGCGCTCCACTAAGAGCATCTCTGAGGGCTTCCATAGCAAAAATTTCTGGTTCACTTGCAAATTCTTTTAGATGCTCATTGCTGAGTAAAATCCTTATGTTTTCGGCCACTTCTTTAAATGAATTAAGATAATTTTCTTTTAATTTTTCTTGATTTTCTTCGATGATACGAAACTTCTGTTCCACTTCCTGATGAATAGAAGAAATTATCCGTACTAAAAAGAGTTCTGTTTGTTCAAAAATGGTTGGGTCAATAATCGGAAGTATATAAATATTTTTTTCCTTTTCTGCAATTTTTCGACACAATGAAAGTAAAAAAGATGTTTTACCAATACCTCGAGGTCCTAAAATAGCTAAGGTTTCGTGAGAATGGAAAGCACTTTTTTCCCAGGGTTTAGAATTTGCATGTAAGTTTCTGTTTATCGATAAAACGTTAGTGATTTTTTTTAATTTTTCAATTGTTTCTTTCAATTCTTTTTGAAAAAAAAGCTCTTTTTCATCAAATGCTTTTGCACTTAAAGATTTATTCAAATCTATAATCACTTCAGCCATACTTACCTCCTGTATAATTTCTCCCACGCCTCCAAGATGAGGCGTTTGGTGCGGTATTCGCCGAATTGGCGGATTTCTTTCTCCTTCAACACCCTAAAAGTCTCGCCGGGGAAGTTGGGGCCGAAGACGTCCTGGGGGTCCAGGATGTAGCGGAGTTCTTCTTCGGTTA
>CAZEYS010000054.1:0-6816 GCA_964516095.1 uncultured Aquificales bacterium | reverse complement strand
ATGAAATCAGTTTTAACATTTTAAAAAACCATCCAAAAGCCCAAAACACAGTAATAAAACAGGCTACTGAAGAGGATTTTTATGAAGAGTTTTTAGATCTTATTATTGCAGTTAAAGTAGTGGACGATATAGACGATGCTATAGATTTCATCCATAAATACGGTTCAAGTCATTCAGAATCTATTGTCACAGAAAATTATACAAAAGGAATGTATTTCATCAATAATGTGGACAGTGCAGCTGTTTATATCAATGCTTCAACAAGATTTACAGATGGGAATGAATTTGGATTAGGGGCTGAAATGGGAATATCGACAGATAAGATTCATGCACGAGGACCAATGGGATTAAAAGAACTTACAATTCCAAAATTTATAATATTTGGAAACGGACAAATAAGAAATAATGTTGGCATTCCAAAAGAAAATGAAGATATTAAAATAAATAAAGAAAGCTGCGAGAGAAAATAAAATGAAAACGATATTTGACTTTTTTAAAGCTAAAGAAGAAAAAAAGAAAATAACAATGATTTCTACATACGAATACTGGTCTGCAAAAATCTGTGAAGAATCAGGTATAGACTGTTTACTTGTTGGAGATTCAGTTGGAAATGTTATTGCAGGATATGAAACAACTCTACCTGTGACTTTAGATGAGATGATTTATCATGCAAAGGCTGTAAGAAGAGGAGCACCTAACACATTTATCGTGGTTGATATGCCTTTTCTTTCATATCAGGTAAGCGTGGAGAAAGCAGTAGAAAATGCAGGACGAATTATGAAAGAAACAGGAGCCAATGCTGTTAAAGTGGAAGGGGGAGAAGAAATAATACCTGTAATAACAAAGTTGATAAATTCAGGAATTCCAGTAATGGGGCACTTAGGTTTAACACCGCAATCTGTTCATGCACTTGGTGGATATAAAGTTCAAGGTAAAACAACTGAAAGTCAAAAACGAATAATAAAAGATGCAAAACTTTTGGAACAGGCTGGTATATTTGCGTTGGTTTTAGAGGCAGTTCCAGAAAATCTGGCTAAGGAAATAACAGGATTTTTGAACATTCCAACTATCGGAATTGGTGCTGGAAGATATACTGATGGACAGGTTTTAGTTTTTCATGACATGCTGGGATTTTTTGATAAATCTCCTAAATTCGTTAAAAGATATTTAGAAGGTAAAAAGTTAATAAAAGATGCACTAACAAAGTTTAAAGGGGAAGTTGAAACTGGAGAATTTCCATCAAAAGAGAATATTTACCAGTAATATAGATTTTGTAGTAAAGCAACTATTAAAGGGAGAACCTGTAATCTTTCCAACAGATACCTTATATGGAATTTTAGCAGACGCTTTTAATAAAAAAGCTGTAGAAAGAGTCTACCAAATAAAAAACAGAAATTTGCAAAAACCTTATATAATACTATTGCCAGATATTGAATATATAAACCAATTTTCTGTTGATTTATCTTCTTTAGAAACGAAATTACTTAAAATAGAAGGTATTACGTTAGTTTTAAATCTGAAAAAGCCAGAAAGATTTACCTATTTACATCGAGGTACAGGTACCTTAGCTTTCCGAATACCTAAAAAGGGCTACATAAAAGCACTGTTAAATAGAATAAAAATACCCCTTATAGCTCCAAGTGCAAATCCTGAAGGCAGACCACCTGCGAAAAACATAACACAGGCCATTAAATATTTCAAAAGAGAAATACATGTGTATTTTGATAAAGAAAAAATAAAAGCTGGCCTACCTTCAACTATACTAAAAGTTTGTAAAGGTAATATTGTTGTTCTGAGAGAAGGTAAGGTAAAAAAAGAGAATATTAAAATATCTACTGAATAAAAAATGGATTTGTAATTAAAATAGGTTCAAATGATGTGTAAAAACCCCCAAAAAATTTATGACTGTATCTATAAACTACAAAGAAGTAATAGCCCGGGTTTTTGGGTTTAAGCAAGAAAGAAGAGTTGTAGTATTTCACTACATCACCATTTTTAAAAACACCAATTATATACTTACCTTTCGGTTTCCTAATAAAAATTGTTGGATTTTTATCAAGACTTATGGATGTCCCTAAAGGATACTCATCATCGTTAGCTTTAATATAAAAATCAAAATCTGGACTGAAATAAAATGAAGTATAACTACTGCCTAAATGCTCTTTTATCATATATTTCTTATAGTAGAACGTTTTTTTATCAAATTCTAAAGGTAAATATTCAAAAGTTCTTAAGAGTTTTACCTGTAAATTCAGGTCAGGATAAGCGAAATTATTTACTTTTTTTAAAATTATGGTGGCATCTGTTTTACCTATAAAACATTCGTCTGTTAAAGGATTTAATTTTCCAAAAAGTGTATCTTTTCTTAGGTTTTTGTATTTTTCGTAGAAGGCAAGCTCTTTATTAAAAGGATAAATTAAATAAAATTTAAGTTTTCTCACAAGAGCTAAAAATCCTTCTTTTTCATATTTTATAGAGAATACAGATTTACACTTTATATTATCTGTTACAAATATATATCCATCATTTACTTTTCTTTCAAAATACAGCGGATTGTTTTTTAGTAGAATAACTTTCTTATTGGCTATCTCAGTTAAATCTTTAAGAGTTATCAAAGAGTTTCCATTATATTCAGTCTGGATATCAAATAAAACAGGCATTTTTTTTAATTTTTCCGGAGGTTTAACAACTGCATCTTGAGTTATCACATTATTTATGTGAACAACAGGAAATATATCTTCAATAAAAAGTGTAAAAATAAAAAGTATAAAGAAAAGGAGCAGAAAGCTCCTTATATTCTTCTTCATTTTATCTTCCTATGATACCTTCCATAGGAGAAGAAGCTGAAGCATACATCTTTTTAGGTATTCTTCCTGCTAAGTATGCCAGTCTTCCAGCCTTTACAGCATATTTCATGGCAACGGCCATTTTAATAGGGTCTTTTGCCTGAGCTATGGCTGTATTCATTAAAACCCCATCAACTCCAAGTTCCATAACAATTGCAGCATCTGAAGCAGTTCCAATTCCAGCATCTACTATTACAGGGATATTTACTGCTTCCTTTATAAAAAGGATGTTATACGGATTTTGAAGACCAAGACCTGAGCCAATAGGAGCTGCCAGTGGCATAACTGCAGCACAACCTATATCTTCAAATTTTTTAGCCATAACCGGGTCATCAGTTATGTAAGGAAGAACCGTGAAACCTTCTTTCACCAATATTTCTGCAGCTTTAAGTGTTTCTATCATATCAGGATAGAGAGTTTTTTGGTCTCCGATAACTTCTAATTTTACAAATCCATGACCTAAAGCTTCCCTTGCAAGTTTTGCAGTTACCACTGCCTCTTCAGCAGTATAGCAACCAGCAGTGTTTGGAAGTATCATAACTTTAGAAGTATCAATATAGTCCAAGAGATTTGGTTCATCAGGATTTGTTATATTTACTCTTCTGACAGCAACAGTTATCATTTCAGCACCAGAAGCTTCTGTTGCTTTTGCAGTTTCTTCAAAATCTTTATATTTTCCTGAGCCAACTATCAATCTGGATTTAAATTCTTTATCGCCTATTTTTAAAACATCGTTTTTTAAAAGCTGTTCTTCATTAAACAACTGTTTAACCTCCTGAGGAAATTTAAACTAAAGTATAAATTAAAACTACCGCTACATTCAAATATGAATTACCTCGCCTTTTCTAACAATATGTGATTTAATTTTTAGTTGGCTGTCTACCTTCTCTTTGAAAACTTGCATAACTTCTCTATCTCCATGAATTATGAATACATTTTTTAAGCCATTTATATTCCCAAGCCAGTTTAGTAAGGTTTTCTGGTCTGCGTGGGAGGAAAATCCATTTATCGTATAAATTTTAGCCCTTACAGCTATTTCTTCACCATAGATTTTAACAACTTTTGCACCTTCTATTATCTGTCTACCTAATGTTCCTTTAGTCTGGTAACCTACAAATATAACAGAACTTTCTGGACGCCATAAATTATGTTTTAAATGATGTTTTATTCTTCCTCCATTACACATTCCACTTCCTGCTAAAATTATGGCTCCATTTTTAATGTCATTTATTTTTTTAGACTGCTCAACTGTTTCGGTAAACTCAACATACGGAAATATAAAAGGGTTTTCTCCTCTTTTTATCATCTCTTTTACTTCTTCATTAAAGTATTCAGGAAACTGTAAAAATACCCTTGTTGCCGAAATTGCCAAGGGGCTGTCAAGGAATACTCTACACTGGGGTAGTGTACCTTTATCATACATCTTTCTAAGGATATATAAAACTTCTTGGGAACGCTCTAAAGCAAACGTTGGTATAACAACATTTCCTCCATCTTTAAAAGAATCGATAATTGCTTGTTCAAACTCTTGAATGCTCTCTTCTAAAGATTTGTGGTTTCTATTTCCATATGTAGACTCTGTATAAACATAATCTGCATAATCTTCATCTTCCAATGGGTTTATTATAAGTTTTTCTTTTAAGCCTAAATCACCTGTAAATACGAGTTTTTTATTACTCCCGTTTTCATTTATGTTAAATTCCACAAAAGCTGAACCAAGTATATGACCTGCATTTTTAAATGTTATTGAAACATTATTATCCAGTTTTAGTGTTTGATGGTAGTCAAGCTGAATTTGAAAAAGCTCCATTGCATCGTAAACATCATCCTCATAGTAAAGAGGAGGTCTAACATCTTCCGGGCGTCCTCTTCTCAGTGCTTTTTTGTACTGGGTTTGATACTCTTCAAGCATAACCTTAGCTGAATCTAAGAGCATTATTCTCGCAATTCTTTTTGTTGGAAGTGTTGATATTATTTTTCCTCTAAATCCATCTTTATAAAGTTTTGGAATTCTACCTATATGGTCTATATGACTATGGGTTACAACTAAATAATCAATTTTTTTCGGGTCAAAGGGAAAAGGCTGGTAATTTAAATCTTCATCTTCTCCTTGAAACATTCCACAGTCTACTAAAATGTTTAACTTGCCAATAGTAATAAGATGACAGGAGCCAGTAACCATTTCAGTAGCTCCAAAAGAACGCACCATTACACTCATTTAATACCTCCAAAGTAAAGATGATAAAAATTATTTGAATTAAAGATTTTTTTTGCCAAAATTATTAACATACTTTTAATAATAATGAGCTATCCGGAAAGAGGCAATAAATGAAAAAACTTAAGGTTGCTTTCACAACCCTTGGATGTAGAATGAACCAGTTTGAAACGTCTGCAATAGAGGAAAAATTCTATAAAAAAGGATATCAAATTACGTCCTTTGAGGATGTTGCAGACATTTACGTTGTAAACACGTGCACTGTAACAAATGATGCTGATAGAACATCCCGAAAAGTTTTAAGACAGGCAAAAAGAAGAAATCCAAATGCTGTAGTCGTAGCAACAGGATGTTATGCTCAGGTAAAACCTGAAGAAATTGCAAAAATAGAAGAAGTTGATATTGTAATAGGAAATTCTCATAAAACTGCTGTTTATGAAATTGTAGAGAATTATTTAAATGAGAAAAACACAGAAAAAGTATTTATTGATAATATTTTTAGAAAAAATGAGTTTGATACATTCTACATTAGCACCTTTTTCGAAGGAGCAAGACCTATTTTAAAAGTTCAAGAAGGATGTAACAGTTTTTGTAGTTTTTGTATTATCCCTTTTGCCAGAGGTAAAGTAAGAAGTGCAAGAATAGATGATGTTAAAAAGCAAGTTGAAAGTCTTATTCATAACGGATTTAAAGAAATTGTCTTAACTGGAACTCAGCTTTCTCAGTTTGGTTATGACCATAAAGAAGGATACTTATACGACCTTTTAAAAGAATTAATAAAAATTAAAGGCCTTTATAGAATAAGATTATCATCAATGGGAATTAATGAAATAGACGATAATTTAATTGATTTAATTACATCAGAGGAAAAAATAGCACCTCACTTTCACCTTTCCCTTCAATCTGCAAGCGATAAAGTTCTAAGAGATATGAAAAGGAATTACACCTTTAAAGAGTATGAAACAGTTGTAAATAAAATATTACAGAAAAGACCTAATACAGCTATAGGAACAGATGTTATAACAGGTTTTCCAACAGAAACAAGAGAAGAGTTTGAAATAAGTTTAAAAAGAATAACTGATATCCCATTTTCATATATCCATGTTTTTACCTACTCTCAAAGAGAAAACACATCAGCAGAAAAATATGGAGATAGGGTTCATCCTAAAGAGAAAAAAGAGAGAACTAAAATACTACGAGAAGTAGGCCAAGAGAAAAATCTGTCTTTTAGACAAAAATTTTTAAATAAAAATTTAGAAGTTCTTGTGATTGGAGAAAAAGATGGTAAAAAATTAGGTCTGACAGGTAATTATATACATATAAAATTTGATAGTGATAAAGAAATAAACAGTATTACAAACGTAAAACTTACAGATGTAGGAAAAGAAAGAGACGATAACACAGGTTATGAAATATGAAGATGTATTAAAGCATACAAATTATTTGATATTATAGAAAAAAGTAAATAAACTATTTAGTATGATTGCATTATACGGTGGGAGCTTTGACCCAGTTCATATAGGGCATCTTCGGATAGCTGAAGATATAAGAGAGTTTTATGGTTTTGAAAAAATCATTTTTATCCCTGCCAATATATCACCTTTAAAGGCAAAAACTAACGCAAGTGCTGAAGATAGAGTAAATATGTTAAAGCTCTCTATAAAGAATAACCCATTTTTTGAGATATCTACCATAGAAATTGAAAGAGAAGGTAAGTCCTTTACAATAGATACTATCGAAGCTTTTAAAAAAAGA
>CAZEYS010000053.1:0-7011 GCA_964516095.1 uncultured Aquificales bacterium | reverse complement strand
CATTGTGGTGGGGTTTTAATATACAAAGAAAAGCATACTGTAGATGAGTGTAAATATAAAGGACTAACATATTCTGCACCTTTAAGAGTTCTACTTGAACTGGTTGTTAATCAGTTAAACCCAGAAACAGGAGAAATAATTCCTAAATTTACAAAAAAAGAAAAGGTCTTCTTTGGAGATGTACCTCTACTAACAAAATATGGAAGCTTTATTATAAATGGAAGTGAAAGAGTTGTAGTTTCTCAGTTAATTAGGTCTTCAGGAATTTTCTTTGAAGGTAAAGAAGATAAAACCAAAGATACTCTAACTAGAATCATCTATAAAGGTTCTGTAATCCCTGAAAAAGGGTCAAGATTAGAATTTGAATATGCAACAAACGTAGAAATTTTTTACGCGAAAATAGATAGAAGAAAAGTATTAGGCAGTGTTGTACTAAGAGCCTTTGGTCTTGATACAGCATACAAAATTTTAAAAGCCTTTTATGGTGAAAATGTAAACAGATTTGAAGTTAAAGACGACACTCTTATAAATCCAGAAACAGGTATAGAAGTTAATCTTGAAGAATTACTAAATGACGAAATATTCATAACCTTCCTAACAGAAGAAGAAGATGAAAAAGGAAGAAAAGTAAAAGTAAGAAAAGAAGTTCACGTTGAAGCTGAAAAATTAGATAAATTCTTGAATGATGATAGGATCGAAATTGAAGAAGTTGTAGCTATAGATCCGTTAGTGTTTAGAAAATCACCATATGGAAATATCATTATTGAAACATTAAAGAAAGATCAACCAAAAATCAACAAAGAGTTTACATTTAAAGATGCTGCTAGAGTTGAAATCTATAGAAAAATGAGACCTACTGATACAGCTGCAATTGATCCGAAAGCGTTTTTGAGAAGAGCCAACGAGTTATTTGAAACCATGTTCTTCGATCCACAGAGATATGACCTTTCAAGAGTTGGAAGAGTCAAAATAAATGCAAAAGTACACAATATTCCAAAAGCTATAAAACCTCTAGATCTGGATAGCCTTTTAGAGAAATATCCTCCTTTAGCATTAGATGAAGATGTAAAAGTAGGAGACGAAGTAATCCCAAAAGGAACAAAAATAGACGAAACAGTTATAGAAAAGCTAAAACAAATTGAGTTTAAAGAAATAAAAGTAACCCCTTATTTAGATGAAGAAGCTAGATTCTTACATTTAATAGACATTATTAACATAGTTAAATACTTACTTGAACTTAGATTAGGTAAAAAACAATTAGATGATATTGCACATCTTGGAAATAGAAGAGTAAGACCTGTAGGAGAATTATTAGAGGCTCAAGCAAGAGTAGGCATTGCAAGAATGAACAAAGCCTTTAGAGATAGATTAACAAGTGTAGACCTTGAAGATCCTAACATAAAGCCAGGAAACTTTATCAATCCAAGATACCTAACAGGTTCAATATTAGAGTTCTTAAAAGGTGGACAATTATCACAATTTATGGATCAGGCAAATCCTCTTGCAGAATTAACTCATAAGAGAAGATTATCCGCTTTAGGACCTGGTGGTTTAACCAGAGATAGTGCTAAATTTGAAATAAGAGACGTTCATCCTACCCACTATGGAAGAGTATGTCCAATAGAAACACCTGAAGGACAGAACATTGGTCTCGTTTCTTCCATGACTGTTTACAGTACTTTAAACGAATTAGGATTTTTAGTAACTCCTTATAGAAAGGTGGTAAACGGAAAAGTTACAAATGAAATAGAGTATCTAGCAGCTTATGATGAAGAAAAGTATATTATCGCACAAGCAAATGCTCCATTAGACGAAAATGGTAACTTTAAATCTGATAGAATTCTTGCACGGGCAAAAGGAGATATAAGACTTGTAAAACCTGAAGAAGTAGATTATATGGACGTATCTCCGAAACAGGTAGTATCAGTATCTGCATCTTTAATTCCTTTCCTTGAACATGATGATGCTAACAGGGCATTAATGGGTTCAAACATGCAACGTCAGGCTGTTCCACTACTTAAAACAGAGTATCCACTTGCAGGAACAGGAATGGAGAGAATAGTTGCTAAAAATTCTGGTTCAGCAGTAGTTGCCGAAAGAGGAGGAGTTGTAGAAGCTGTTTCTGGAGACAAAATTGTAATAAAGGTTAATAAAGATGAAATAAACGAAAACGACCCACTTGATATTGGAATAGACACTTACTATTTGAAAAAATTCAAAGGTTCTAACCAGGCTACATGTATAAATCAAAGACCTTTAGTAAATAAAGGAGACATCGTTGAGGCTGGAGCTATAATTGCAGATGGAACTTCAACTTATAAAGGAGAGTTATCCTTAGGAAAGAACGTCTTTGTAGCATTTATGCCATGGAGAGGATATAACTTCGAGGATGCTATTGTTATATCCGAAAGATTAGTAAAAGATGACGTATTTACTTCAATTCATATTGAAGAATTTGAAGTAGAAGCAAGAGAAACTAAACTTGGTTCAGAAGAAATAACAAGAAATATTCCTGGTGTGTCTGAAAGAGCATTAGCAAACTTAGATGAACATGGTATTGTTAGAGTTGGAGCTTATGTAAAACCAGGTGATATACTTGTTGGAAAAGTAACTCCAAAAGGAGAAACACAACCTACTCCAGAAGAAAAACTCCTGCTTGCAATATTTGGGGAAAAAGCTTCTGATGTAAAAGATTCGTCCTTAAGAGTTCCAGCTGGAGTTGAAGGGGTTGTAATAGACGTTCAAGTATTTGCACGTAAAAGAGCTGGTAAAAAAGATAAATATTTAGAAAACCTTATAAAAGAAGAAGTGGAAAAACTGGAAAAAGAGCTCGAAGATAAAAAGAAATTCATTACACAAAGAAGAAATGAAGAACTTAAAGAACTATTAATAGGTGCTGAAGTTTCTAAAGATATTAAGGTTGCAGGTAAACTCGTAGTTAAAAAAGGAGAAAAAATTACTGAAGATAACTTTGATACGGTAATAAGATTTATTGCTCTAAATCCTACAGGCTTTATCAAGGATAAAGAACTGGCTAAAAAAGCTAAAGAAATTGTAGAAAAAGCAAAACTTCAAATAGAGCTCTGGGAAAATTTATACGAAAAAAGAATTCAAACAGCTGAAAAAGGAGCAGATTTAAAACCAGGAGTAAATGAACTTGTTAAAGTCTACATAGCTCAAAAACGTAAAATCCAAGTTGGAGACAAAATGGCTGGAAGACACGGAAACAAAGGTGTTATATCTGTAGTTCTTCCAGAAGAAGATATGCCGTTTACAGAAGACGGTACACCAGTTGATATAGTTTTAAACCCTCTTGGGGTTCCATCGCGTATGAACGTAGGACAAATCTTAGAAACACACTTAGGTCTTGCTGCAAAAAGACTTGGAGAAAAACTTGGAGAAGAAATTAAACAGCTTAAGGAAAAAACGAAGGAAAACATTATCAATACAATTATTAAATACTACGAAATTGGAAATGATATAGAAGATCCATTAGCCAAAAAAGTTAGAAATCAAGATGTCGAGGAACTACGAAAATTCTTAGAAGAACTTGATGAAGAAAGCTTAAATGAAGTTGTAAAAGATCTATCAAAAATTGGAATACCAATCTCTACACCTGTATTTGAAGGAGCTACAGAAGAAGATGTTAAAAAACTGTTGAAAGCTGCCGGCTTAAAAGAAACAGGAAAAACAACTCTAATAGATGGAAGAACAGGTGAGAAATTTGATATGGAAGTAAATGCTGGATACATGTACATGTTAAAACTCATTCATATGGTTGATGATAAAATCCACGCACGTTCTACAGGACCTTACTCACTTATTACTCAACAACCTCTTGGTGGAAGAGCTCAGTTTGGAGGACAAAGATTTGGTGAAATGGAAGTTTGGGCACTTGAAGCACACGGAGCAGCTTATACACTTCAAGAAATGCTTACAGTAAAATCTGACGATATAGAAGGTAGAAAGAGAGTTTACGAATCAATAATAAAAGGTAAATACTCTTACGATATTGGTATCCCTGAATCATTTAAGGTTCTAGTTAGGGAATTAAAAGCTCTTGCACTTGATGTTAATTGTAAAATGGAAGATGGAGAAATCAAAGCCTGCGACCAGGTTGACATTGTGTCAAAACAGAAAAAATTTGAAATATAGTACAGGGCTAAAAATTTAGCCCTCCTTTTTACACACCATTAGGAGGTTTTTACCTTGATAGAAAGAAACAAAGCCAAAGGACTTATCCCATTTGAAAGCATAAGACTATCATTAGCTTCACCAGAAACAATACTCTCATGGTCTCATGGTGAAGTAAAAAAACCTGAGACACTTAACTATAGAACTTTAAAACCTGAAAAAGACGGTTTATTTTGTGCAAGAATATTTGGGCCTATAAAAGATTACGAATGTCTATGTGGTAAATATAAAAAGAAAAAATATGAAGGAACAATATGTGATAGATGTGGAGTTGAAGTAACAAGGTCAGATGTAAGAAGAGAAAGATTTGGACATATTCAACTTGCTTCACCTGTAGCACATATATGGTATTTAAAATCAACTCCTTCAAAGCTTGGAAACCTATTAGGACTTACTTCCAGAGATATAGAAAGGGTTATTTACTTTGAATCTTATCTTATAGTTGAAAGCCCAGAAACAGAAGAAGAAGAAGAAGCATTTGAAAAAGACCCAAATACAATACCATTTATGGATGGTGGATTAACTAAATGGGTAAAAATATATGTCAAATCAGAAGAAGAGTTCAGAAGTGAGTACGAATATGAGCACTCAGAAAAGTACGAGTATGGTATGGGTGCTGAAAAGGTAAAAGATGTTTTATCTAAATTGGATTTAGAAGCCTATGCTCAAAAACTTAAAAAAGAACTTAAAACATATGCAATAGGTTTTGATAAACTAGATGCTTCATTTAAGAACCAACAGGAGAGATTATATAAAAAAGTAATCACCGAAATAGCTAAAAAACTTGGAGAATTAGGAATCAGATTTGGAGAAGTATACCCAACTGAGAAAGAAATAGATGCAATAATATCTAAAGATTACTACGTCATTGTAGATCCAAAAGACACACCTTTGCTACTTGGGCAACTTGTACATGAAAAGGAGTTAGAAGAACTCAAAGCTCAATATGGAGAAGATGCATTTATCGCATTAACAGGTAAAGATGCCATTGAAGAGCTGTACAAAAAATATAGAGAACAAAATCCAGATATTCCAATGTTTGATGTAATTAAAGACCTTGTAAGACAAACTATTCTTAAAGAAGTTGCAGACCAAAAACTGAAAAAGTTAATAAGAAAATTAAGACTAATAGAAGGATTCATAAAATCAGGAAACAAACCAGAATGGATGATTTTAGATGTTATACCTGTAATTCCTCCAGATTTAAGACCCCTAATACCATTAGATGGTGGAAGATTTGCAACATCAGATTTGAACGACCTATATAGAAGAGTAATAAATAGAAATAATAGACTTAAAAGATTAATAGAACTTGATGCTCCAGAAATCATTATAAGAAACGAAAAAAGAATGCTTCAAGAAGCTGTTGATGCTCTAATAGACAACGGAAGAAGAGGTAGAATAGTAACCCAGAACAATAGACCTTTAAAATCTCTTTCAGATTCTTTAAGAGGTAAGCAAGGAAGATTTAGACAGAATCTACTTGGTAAAAGGGTTGATTACTCAGGACGTTCAGTAATTGTAGTTGGTCCTGAACTTGAAATGCACCAGTGTGGATTACCAAAAATAATGGCCTTAGAACTATTTAAACCGTTTGTATATAGAAGACTTGAAGAAAAAGGTTACGCTACTTCAATTAAAAATGCCAAAAGAATGGTAGAAGAAAAAACTCCTGAAGTCTGGGAATGTTTAGAAGAAGTTGTAAAACAACATCCTGTTTTACTAAACAGAGCACCAACCCTTCATAGAATGTCAGTACAGGCATTTGAACCAGTACTAGTTGAAGGCAAAGCTATAAAACTACATCCACTTGTTTGTCCTCCTTTCAACGCAGACTTTGATGGAGACCAAATGGCGGTTCACGTTCCACTTTCAGTGGAAGCTCAACTTGAGTCTTATATACTTATGCTTTCAACACAAAACGTTCTATCTCCAGCTCATGGTAAACCTATTACAATGCCATCCCAGGATATAATTTTGGGTGCATACTATATCACACAGATACTAGAGGGAGCTAAAGGAGAAGGAAAACTATTTGCTAACAAAGATGAAGCTCTCTTAGCTTATGAACTTGGCAAAGTTGATTTACTTGCAAAAATTAAAATCAAAAATCAAAAATCAGATGGAACACCAATAGATCCTAATGCTGGAAGACTTTTAGAAACCACAGTGGGACGTCTAATGTTAAACTCTATTCTCCCTGAAGGATACAGATATGTAAATGAACCATTAGATAAAAAGAAAATATCTAAAATAATTTCTGAAATTTATGAACAATTTGGTAATGAAATAACAGTTCAAACACTGGATAAGCTCAAAAAGCTTGGATTTGAAATGGCTGCTAAAGCTGGTATTTCTATAGCTATAGATGACCTTGTAGTTCCAGATAAAAAAGCAGAAATAGTTAAAAAAGCAGAGGAAGAAGCAGAAAAAGTCTGGCAGCAATATGTAGATGGAATAATTACCAAAGGAGAAAGACACAATAAAATCATTGATATATGGTCACAAACAACAAATGAAGTAACCAGACTAATGTTTGAACAACTTGAAAAAAGTGAAAGGATAGAAAACGGTAAAAAGTATCCAGGTATATTCAATCCAATTTACATGATGGCACTTTCTGGTGCTAGAGGTAATAAAGATCAGATAAGACAGCTGGCTGGTATGAGAGGTCTTATGGCTAAACACTCTGGTGAATTTATAGAAACTCCTATTCGTTCAAACTTTAGAGAAGGACTAACAGTTATTGAATACTTTATTTCAACCTACGGAGCAAGAAAAGGTCTTGCAGATACAGCTTTAAAAACAGCAGTAGCA
>CAZEYS010000052.1:0-7356 GCA_964516095.1 uncultured Aquificales bacterium | reverse complement strand
GAATTTGCCGCCAAGAAACTTCCAGGAGAGGCCTTTGGCGATTTTCTGCTGGGTTTTATGAGAAAGCTTGAACGGTGTGTGGGGGAGGCTTCTTCCGGCGCCTTTGAAGCCACCGGCATTTACTTTTCTCGTCTGGATCAGGAGAGGTGGAAGATCCTTTCGGAGGCCACAGGCCGCGTTTCGTTCCCTGGCGAAGTCATTTTTATCTGTCCCGAAAGGGTGGTGAAGAGTGCCGCCCGGCTGGCTAAGGAGGTGCCTGATTTCGGAGAAAAGGCCTTTCGTTTTACGCTGGCCAAAGTGCTTGCTCACGAGATGGGGCACGCTTCTCTGAACGGTGGCAAAAATCTTGGGTTCTTCTGGGAGAGGATAATCGAGGAGAGCCTGGCAAACGCCATTGCATATCAGGCTGTGGCGGAAGATGACGAGAGCCGAGAGGCCTTTGAGGTGTTGGTTAACGGCCAGCCACTTGAGTACCGGGGCTGGTACTTTTTTAGGGACGCTCGTTCTTCATGGGATCGTTTCTTATGGGAGTGGAGTAGGTACTGGTACAATCGAACCGCGCCGAATCTTCCAGAGGGTCCATTTTTAGCCCTGCATCCGCTGAGCTGGTTTTACCGGGCCCTTCCTGAGAGCGAGCGTCAGATGGTTCTATCTTTTCTTGAGATTATTTTACCCCATCCGTGGGGGGAGTTCTGTGGTTTTTTTGAGCATCTTAAGGGGATAATGCCGCGCCAGCCGGAGCTTTTCTGGATGCTAGTGGCCCTGGGGATCTTGAATGCCCTGAGCCAGGGAGGCACATCAGTGCTGTTCAACGCCGTATTCGGCTAAAAATTCTGATTGTTTCCCGGAAAAGGGCAAAATCCTAGCTAATTTGTAGAAAATAGAAAGAATTTTAAAGAATTTTGGAAAGTATCCGATAGAGGAATTTTGAATGAGGGGGTTTGAGGATGCCGTGTTCAAGGGGGCTTCTTCGGAGGCAGGTAATCAGAGCTGCAAAACGGGCCGGGGAGATTTACGAAAAAGGGCACATTAATAACGAGCCCACTTTTCAAATGTATATGGTAAGATTTTTGGAAGAAGAATTCAAAAATTGTCACACCACAAAGAATAAAAGATTTATTTTTTGCCAATCTATAATCAAACCAGATAGTAAAGATATAGCGCCAGACATTATTATAACAAACACTCAAACGATTATAGCTATTATAGAATTAAAATTTACACCAAGACAAATAGATTGGTCTGGTGTAGGAAAAGATTTAAGCAATTTAAACGAAATTGCTCAATTTAGGGACAATACGATATTAAAAATAGAAAGATTTACAGGTAAGAGTAAGCCTGAATATCCCATTGCTAAAGGAGATGTTCTCTTTTGCTGGATTGGTTTGCACAATGATACTCCGGAAGTATCATTTAAGGAGAAATTGAAAGATCAAATTGGAAAGTATTATTTTGGGAATTGTTATATGGAAATACATTTGATAACTGATGAAGAGGGTAGGGTAAGTAGTGATGTATTTTACGAATAACAAGGAGGTATAATATGCTAGAACAATTAGAACAATTAAAAGAAATAGCAAAAAGACATGAACTAAACGATATTTCAGGAAAAATAGAAAAGTTAGAAAAACTTTGTCCTTTATCTGTAGTGTTTTTAGGTGAATTTTCATCAGGAAAGACTTCTATCATAAATAAGCTCTTAGGGAAAGATATTTTACCTGTTGGAGATAACCCTACAACCAAAATTATAACAGAGATTATTGCTGAAGATAGAGAAAATATAGAGGCTACAATAGTCTTCAAAGATGGAGAACCAAAACAAGTTAAATTGACCGAATTAGGTTCATATTTAAAGGAAGAAAGAGAAAAAAAGGAAAGAAAAGAAAGTGAAAAACTCGAGAAATTAATTCTAAAAATACCTACGGACGATTTCTTTGAAAAAGGAATAAAATTTGTCGATACACCAGGTATTAATTCAATTGAGAAGATGCATACCGACATAACATTTGGCTACCTTCCTTTTATGGATTTTTCAATTTTAGTAATAGATATTAATAAAGGTGGCTTTACAGAAAGTTTACTAAATTTTATAAAAAAATATACAGAAGAATTGTCAGGAATAATAGGTCCAGAAAACTTTATCATTGTTTTGAACAGAATAGATACAAAATCACAGCAAGAAGTAAAAGAGGTATTAAGAGAAGTTAGAGATAGTCTATCCCAATTTTCTGAAGAAATAGAAGTTATTCCAGTTTCTATAAAAAATAACGAAGGAATTGAAGATTTAAAGAAAAAATTTAAAGACACAATAAAAAAGAACAAAGAAAATCTTATAGCAAACAGAATAAAAAAAGAAACAATAAGAATTTGCGAAGAAATTACTGCAAAGCTAAAAACAAAAGAGATGATGAGTCAAGATGAAGAAAAGAAAAAGGAAATAAAGGAAATTATATATAACCTAGATAATCCAAGGGCAAGAGACGATATAAAATATATGATAGAAAAAAGAAAAGAAAACGCAAAAAAAGAAATAGAGAAAAAGCTAGAGATGTATATGCCTCTGCTAAAGAAAGAAGATAAAAGGATGGAAATAATTGAAGCAATTAAGGGAGAAATAGAAACAAGAATTCAATACGATTTAGGTGAAATCAAAGAAAAGATAAAAGAGGAATACAGGATTAAAGTAGAACCGGAAATCGAAAGAGATAAGATCTATTTTCTCCTGTTAAGCTCATTTGAAAAAGAGGGAGAAAAGAAAAAGTTCTACGAAAAGATAGTAAGAACTATTTTAAGAGGTGTGTCAGTTGGATGGAGCGTTGTTAAGGAAATAAAATCTGACCACAAAAAAGAGAGTAACCAACAGAAAGAACAACAGCAGAAAGATATACATAAAGAACAAAAAGAAGTTCAGAAAAGCAAAGAGGAAAAGAAGGATTATTTAGTGCACATTATTGATATAGCAGAAAAAATATTGATAGCTACAAATCCAGTAGCCAGGATTGCAAATATAGTTGAATTAATATCTAAGTCTATTATTGATGAAGATTTTATGACTGGAATAAAAGAAAATATTATATCTATGATTGACTTGATATACGAAGATTTCAAAAAAGAACTTATCTTAAAAATAGAGCAAGAGATAGAAAATTACAAACTTACTATAGAGAAGATAGATAAAGAGCGAGAGGAAATGATTATTCAAATAGAGGAAGATTTAAAGTCTCTTGAAGAAATTTGTCACTAATAAAGAGGAGAATACTTATGGAAGTTGAAAAAGAAAAATCAAATATTAACAGAAAAATTTCAAAACTGAAAGGAGAGATAGAAAATATAAGAAAGATTTATAAAGATTCTTTGAATATTGTTCCTGAAATAAGTTTTATAAAAGAATTTCAACAAATTGAACAAATATTTTTAGACCTGGAAAAACTGGAAAGAGAGGAATTTCCTCTAAGAATTGCAATCGTGGGGAATTATAGTTCTGGAAAATCAACAATAATAAACTCACTCATAGGTGAAGAAATAATGCCTACTGGAGACTTGCCAACTACAGCTATAATCTCAATTCTAAAAAACGGCGAACAAAAAGTAATAGCAGAAACAGATAACGGCATAAAATTTATTAATCCGAATTTAATAAAGGAATTTAAACACAAGAAAGAGGAGAAGAACAACGGGAAAGAAATACAAATAGAAGAGATAAAGAGATTGATAATATATCATCCCTCAAAATTTCTGAACAAGGTAGAGATTTATGATACTCCGGGCTTTAACACGGCTACCTACCAAATTGATGATGAAATTACCGAACAAATTTTCGAAGAAGTTGATTTAATTATATGGACATTTCAGGCAGATAATCAAACGGCAACAGAAAAGCAAAAGATAGAAAAAATTAGAAAATTAAACAAAAAAATTATAGCACTTCTAAATAAAGTGGATATTAAATCACCAGGAGATAGAGATGAAATTATATCTTATATTAAAAAAGAATTTAATTTTGATACAGTTTTACCTTATTCAGCTCAAAAAATAGTTGATATTAAAAGACAAGACCAAAGAAAAGAACTATTGACATATCTTGATGAATTGATAAGTTCCAGTAAATATCCAGAGATTAGTTTGCTGGCTAAAAACAATTTTTCAAGTTATCAAATTGAAATAAAACTTGAAGAAGAAACTAAAAAATTTATTACTTTTCCTAGAGACAATGTTTGGTTTGAATATTATCGGGAGTTAATGAAAATCCTGGAAGCAGAAAAAAATTTTAAAAATATACATATTTTTAATACCAAAAGCAGAGAATTAATCAGGTTACTGGAAATATTTCTAATGGAGGCCAATAATTTACTAAGCAATTTACAACAGAAACAGAAAGATATAGATGATATGATAAACTCTTTAAACAGGGCCAGAGATGAAACTTTGCAGATTGGATCTGCTAACATAAATAATGCCACTAAAAATATTAAGAATATTTATGATAGAATAATAGATAGGTGTGTAAAAATAGAAAACTTCAAAAAAGGATGGCTTTGGAACAAAATAGAATATAGTATCAGAAAAGTAAGTACATATATACCAAAACGACTTCTTATAGAAGAACTAGAACCACTATATAAAGCATTGCAAAATAACATTCAGACCAATCTTTACTCAGTTTTTGATGGATACAATTTTACTATTAAAGAAGGAAATAATCCTGAAGATTTAATCAGAGAACTCAAAAGAAGAATTGAGCCTGCCATCTTATTAATCAGCAAAACAATAGAAAACATTACCGGCAAAGAAGAGTATTATAAAGATTACTCAGAGGATGTGGATATAACACCTGAGGAATTGAGAAGGAGATGGAAAGAGATGCTTGATGATATTGTTGAGGAAGAACTGCTTCAAAATATAATTTTTAATGAATATGAACAGATAATAAAAAGAATTTGTTCTGAGACTGAATTTTTATTAAATAACGAAAAAGATTTATTGGATAAAAAAATTGTAAAAATAAATGAAATAATCAACTATATCCAGGATAGAAAGGAGGAAATATGCAGAATTTAAGTGCCTTTCAGGAAGTTAAACAGCAAATTCTTAACTGTTACGAAAAAATACTCAATTCAGACTACATTCCCGTTGTAACCAACGGCCAAAAAATTGATAGCCAACTCGTAAATGAATGGCGGGGGCACCTGGAGCACGAAAAGTTCATCGTGAGTGTTTGCGGGCAGGTCAAGGCTGGAAAATCTACCTTTTTAAATGCCCTGATTTTTCAAGATGAGATATTACCTTCGGCATCCACTCCGGAGACCGCCAAAATTACGATTATAAAATATGGAGAGCATCCAAAGGCGAAAATCTACTTCTATACCGATGACGAATGGAAAGAACTCCAAAAAGACAATTATTATCAAGAATACATAGAACCTGAAATAGAAAAACGAATGGAAAAAGGGGAAATTTCTTTGGAGGCTGAGCAAAAATTTATTGGTGCAACAGATGAGATAGAAGACCTCGGTCTTTTAAAGGAATACGTTGCCAAAGATGGAAAATATACACCTTTTGTCAGCTGGATTGAAATAGAATATCCAGCAGAAATCTTAAAAGAGATAGAAATTGTTGACACACCGGGCATAGATGATCCCAACCCTGTAAGATCAGAAGTAACAAAAAATTGGATAAGTAAGTCAGATGCTGTCATATATCTTTTGTATGCAGGCCAGGCTTTTACAAATACTGACTATGATTTTATTAATAACTATTTATTTCAAATTCCTCCAGAAAAAATTATTATCGTTATTTCAAAAATAGATACTTTGCAAAATAAAAGCAGTATTAATAGCGTTATAAACTATGTTCAAAATACTATTAAACAAAAACTTGGCGAAATGGGAGAAGTTATCTTCGCCAACAAGACGCTTTTCCCTGTTGCTCCACTTTTTTATCTTTATCAGATAATCTATCAAAAATACAATGGAAACTTACCGCAAAAAAAACTTCAAGACATCCAATATCAATTACAAGAAAGACCTATGGGTAATAGTTTTTTGCAAAATATTATTCAACAAAGCGGAAAACTTCTTGAAGATGTTCGCAAGGCCATTGAAAAACACCTCATCGCAGGAAAAGGGACGGGAATAATTAATAGTCACATAGAAAAAATAAAAAGCATAAAACAGGCCAACCTGACAAAGTTGCTTGAAGAAGAAAGTAAAATAGAAGCAAAAGATGAAAGCTTGATGCTTGAAAAAGAAAAAAGAGAAGAAAAATTAAGAGAAATAAAAAAGACAGCAGAAGAATTAAATAGTATTCATGAGGAAATTCAAGGCAAGATGAGAAGTGAATTAAATAGAGTAGTAAACAATATATCCAATATTACAGATAAAAGATTAAAAGATGCAAGAAAAGAAGTTCTAAATGAAATTAATAAAGACAGAGAAGATATAGAAAATTTCATAAAAATTGACCTTAGGTGGGTAATGAAAGACATCTTAATGAATACTTTTCTAGAAAGACTCTGGAAAGATATCCAAAAAGAAACTGGAAATTTTGCTAAACAAGCAAAAATGATCTGGGAGGAAGAAGTTAATAAAAAACTGCAAAACACATTAGAAGGATTTGAACTAACACAAAAAAGAATAGAGCTGATTATTGCAGAGCAGATAATAGATACAACAGAAATAAAAAGAATGATAAATGAAACAATAGATGAAATCCTCAGAGAAGATCAACTTCCGGAATTGATAGAGAAATTTCTTTTCTTTTTTGTGGACGAAGATAAAACTATAGCAAATCTTAGCCAGAAGGTTAATCGATTATTTAGTGAAATAGAAAATAAAATTTATCAAACAAGTTTATACCAAAAAATAGCTCAAAAATATAATGAAAAAATCACTCAAACCATAAGAAAAATCGAAAATGTTTTTAATGATTTATTAAAAGAGTTTGAAAAAACTAAAAAAGAAATCGAAGAGATAGAAGGCCGGCTGGAAGAGCTTCGCGAAGAGGTGGCCCGAGCCAAGGAGGAGATGGCCAAAAGGCGCGCAAGGCTTGAGGCTTTCTTCGGGGAGTGTCTCCCGGAAGGCACCCTTAAGGCCGCTTAAGGCCGGATACGAAAGACAAAAAGGAGGAAAAGAGCATGGACAAACTATTATTGGCCCTGCTGGTGGCAGGGGGGGTAGGGGTTCTGCTGGTGCTTAAGGCAAGGGAGCGCACAAAGCCTTCTGGAGAGACTGGCCCGCAGCCTGTAAGAAAGGACCTGCGCCCTGAAGACAAGCAAGAAATAGAACAATACTTCAAAGACTACTATGCCTGGCGTGCGGGAAGCTGGCTGCGCGCCAACCTCGCCCTTTTCATTCATCT
>CAZEYS010000051.1:0-8150 GCA_964516095.1 uncultured Aquificales bacterium | reverse complement strand
ATTGTATCTCGAAGGGTTACAACTATAAATTGAGCTTCTTTAGAAAGTTCTTTCATAAGTTCGGCAATTTTTCTGGCATTTGCATCATCAAGGTGTGCATCTACTTCATCAAAATAGTAAAAAGGAGCAGGTCTATATTGCTGAACAGCAAAGAGAAAAGCTAGAGCTGTCAAAGTTTTTTCACCACCAGACATTATCTCAAGTCTTTTAACGTCTTTTCCTCTTGGTTTTGCTTTTAATAAAATACCTCCAGATAATGGGTCTTTTTCGTTTTCTATTTCTAAGTATGCTTTTCCACCTGGAGATAATCTTTTGAATATTTTTCCTAAATTTTTGTTTACAGCGCTGTATACATCCATAAAAGCGTTTAATTTCTTTTCTTCGAGATTTTCTATTAGTTCTTCTACGCTTCTTTTTTCTTCTATTAATTTCTGGACTTTATTACTTAAATCTTCAAATCTATCTTTAACAACTTTAAAGTCTTCTAATGCTTTTTCATTAATGGCACCTATGCTTTGTCTTTTTTCTTGAAGTTTTTTTAGAGTTTTTTCTAATTCTTTTAGGTTTCCCTCTATAGGTTCTCCAATATACTCCTGCTGGATATTCTCTATTTCCTGTCTTAGAATTTCTAACTTTTGTTCGAGTTTTCCTTTGTCTTCTAATAAGAATGTAATTTGTTTGTTTATTTTTTCTTCTTCATCTCTGTATTTTTTTATTTGTTGTCTTAGATGCTGTATTTCTGATTGTAGATCTTCCTTTTCTTTTTCTTTATCTTTAAGACCTTGCCAGAGATTTGTCAGGTTTTTTGATTCGTTCTCGATTTTTTCTTTTAAATGATTTATTTCTTCCTCATTTGTTTTTATCTTATCTTCTAATTTTAATTTCTCGTTTTCAATTTGAAATATTCTGATTTTAAGATAATTTTCAAGCTTATCGTTGAGTGTCTCTATCTTAGACTGTATATCTTTTTTCTTTTCTTTTAGAGCATAAACTTTCTTGGTTAGTTCTTCCCATTCTTTACGTAGTTGATGTAAACCTTCATCTTCCATTGTTTTTAATATTTCTTTTTTTCTTTCTTCTACTTGGGATAGTTTATCTGAAATAGTCTCTAGCTTTTTATTTAGAATCTCAAGCTGGTTTTCAATTTCAAATTGATTTTTCTTTAAATTTACAATTTCATTTTCTAGTACGTTAATTTTATTTATATAAGCTGAAATGCTGTTTTCTATTTCTTTTTTTCTTAATAAAATTCCTTCTGCCTCTGTTTGCAATTTGTATATTTCTTTTTCTTTTTCTTTGAGTTGATTTTCAATTTTTGTGAGTTCTTCTTCTATGGCTGTTTCTTCAAGTTTTAATCTATCGTCTTCTTTTTCTAACTTTTCTTTCTCTGCTTCTAGTGTGCCTTTACCGAGGGAAATATTTTGTTTAGCTGCACCTCCTGTTATTGTTCCAGACCTTTCAAATATATCTCCATCTAAAGTAACCATTCGAAAGGCTGATATTCCAAGTCCTCTTGCACTATCAAAATCTTCTACAACAACAGTGTCTCCAAATACATATTTAACAGCTTTTTCAATTTTAGAAGGATATTCTATAAAGTCAAGAGCCAGTCCTAATACACCTTTTCTAAAAGGTGGTCGTGTTATTGTTGGAACTCTTATTTTATTCAGAGGAATAAATGTTAACCTACCAGCTTGTTTTTCTCTCAGTATTTTTACGCATTCCTCAGCTACTTTGTCGTCTTCAACTACCACATTATTTAATCTATTTCCTCCAGCTGACTCTATTGCTGTTAATAGTTCATCGTCTTTAATAGATATCAGGTCTGCAACTTTACCATAAACTCCAGGTATGTCTTTTATGAGACTATAATTTTTATCTTCTCTAACGTGCTGTAATTTAACAAGAATTTCAGTTAGTTTTTTAAAGTTTTCATCTCTTTTTTCTCGAATTTTTAAAATTTTTTTCTCAAGTGCATCCTTACGTATTCTCAGTCTGTTTATCTCACTTTGAAGTTGAGTTAATTTTTTTTCTCTTTCTTTAGTATATAAAAGTATATTTTCTTCTTTTTTTCGTAACTTGTCTATTTCTTCTGTGAGTGTGTTTATTTGTTCTTTATAACTATGTATTTTTTCTAATGTATTTTCGAGTTGATTTTGTAGTCTTATTATCTGCTTTTCTAATTCTGCCTTTTCATCTTTAAGTTTTTTTTCCTCGGATTCTATTTGACCTAAATTGAGACGTGCTTTTGAACCTCCTATCTCAATTTCTTTTATTTGATTGTTTTTGAGTTCTAGTTGTCTTTCTGCTTTCTTAAGTTCTTCTTCTATTTGAGGTAAGTGCTCTTTTAAAGATTTTATCTGTTCTTCTATCGAAAGTATTTCTTTAATTTTTTCTTCTTTTTCTTTATTTAGATTAGCTAAATTTTCCTGTGCTTCTTTTATTTGTTGTTCTAACTCCTTGATTTTTTCGTTGTATGTTCTTATTTGGGCAGTAATTTGACCTTCTTTCTCTTTAATAGGTAGTAAAGACTGCTGTATTTTGTCTAATTTTTCTTCTAATTTCTTTATTTCTATAAGTAATTTTTTTTGATTTTCAATGGACTTTTCCTTATCATTGTACAGTTTTTGTATTTTTTCTTCTATATCGCTGAGTAGTTCTTCAACTTCCTTTTTTTCCTTTAACAATGTGAATAGTTTTACGCCTTTTATTTGATTTTCTATTTCTTTTATTTGGTTTTCTATTTCTTTAGCTTTTAAAGCATTTTCTCTCTCTTCTTCAAGTCTTTTTAGGTTATTTTCAACTTCCTTTAATACCATTTTGGCTGCTGAGAGCTTTTCTTCTGTTTCTTCAAGATCCTTTAAAGCTTTAGCTTTTTTTTCTTCATACTCGGTTATTCCTGCAATTTCACTTATTAGATCTCTTCTCTCTGCTGGGGTCATCCTTATAAATTTGAATATATCTCCTTGTGTTACGATGTTATAGCCTTGTTTTGGTATACCTGCCATAGATAAAAGTTCTTCTACTTCATACTGTTTTGCTGGTCTTCCGTTTATTTTATAAGTAGACTTTCCGTTATGTTCTACTTTTCTATAGATGGAAACTTCTTCATCATTGAGTGGGAATGCTCCTTCATTTTTAAATATTATTTCTACTTCTGCATAAGGAGCAGATTTTCCTTTGGAGGAAAATATAAGGTCGGATAACTTTAAAGCACGCATAGATTTGGCTGTAGCAAGTCCCAGTGCAAATACAATAGAATCACCAATATTACTTTTTCCAGAACCATTGGGACCAACAATTCCTACAAATCCATCTCCAACTGGAATTGACAGTTTTCTAAGTCCATAAGATTTAAATCCAAATACATTAATTCTATCAATATAAGCTTTGGACATAACTAATCACCTATTTTTAAATTTATTAACTTCTCTTTCGTAATTTTTATATATCCCCTTTATTCAATTTATCCCTTAAAACTCTTTTTAAAACCTTTCCAGTAGCATTCTTAGGTAGTTCTTCTACAAAGTAGAAATGTTTGGGAACTTTATAATTTGCAAGTTTATCTTTTAGAAATTCCCTAAGCTGTTTCGCAGTTAGTTTTTCCCCTTCCTTTAGCTGTATAAACGCAACTGGAATTTCTCCATGTATTTCATCTTTTTTTCCAACTACTGCTGCCAATTCTACAGACGGATGTTTCATGATTTCTTCCTCAATCTCACGGGGATATATATTTATTCCTTTTGAAATTATCAAATCTTTTTTTCTATCCACAATATAAATATATCCGTCTTCATCAACATATCCAAGGTCTCCTGTTAAAAGCCAGCCATTTATGATTGTCATATCTGTAGCTTCAGGGTTTTTATAGTATCCTTTCATAACATTATCACCTTTAACTATAATCTCACCGATTTCTCCAGTGGGAACTTCTATTAGTTCATCATTTACAATTTTAACCTGATAATCTGGTAAAGGTGGCCCAACTGATAAAGGTTTTTGTTTTTCAACTCTGTTTATAGAAACAACTGGTGAGGCCTCCGAAAGTCCATAACCTTCAAGAAGGGGAACCTTTGGAAATTTTTCTTTCATCCTTTTAAAGGTTGTTTCAGGAAGAGCTGAACCTCCAGATACAAAGGCTCTTAACTTGTTGAACCACATGAAATACCATGGAAGTTTAGCTTTGGATAGAGCATTATAAACTTCAGGAACTCCCATGAATATAGTCACTCTTTTTAGAAGAACCTGTTTAAGAACATTAGAAAATGGAAAAATTGACTTAACTATTACTATTGGAGCACCAAGGTAAAGAGGCAAAAGAACTGTTGCTGTAAGGGTAAATGTATGAAACATAGGAAGATAAACAATGAATCTATCCTTATGAGACAATGGAACGATACTTGTTATGTTAATAAGATTAGAGAAGATATTTCTATAAGAAAGCATAACTCCTTTTGGTTTACCAGTAGTTCCTGATGTATAAATAATAACAGCAGTATCTTCTAAATCTGCCATAGGTCTAATATGTTCATAATCTTTGATTGTTAAGCCTTCTTCAAATGAAAGATTTTTGCTGTCTAAGTTAGATTTTTTTCCATGCCATATGATTTTGTCCAATGTAGGAATTTTATTTTTGACGTTTGAAACAATTTTTTCAAATTTTTCTTCTGTAATAAGAACACTTGCTTCGCAGTCTCTTAGAATATACTCAATTTCTTGTTCTTTTAAAAATGTATTTATAGGAACAGGAACAGCTCCAAGTTTTCCGATTGCTAAAAAGGCAATTACAAACTCTTTTGAATTTCCCATCAAAAGGGCTACATTATCACCCTTTTTAACACCAGCAAGCTCTAAATATTTAGCAAAAGAGTCTACATAATCTTTTAACTGTTTATTTGTTATTTTTACTTTATCCTCAAAAATTATAGGCTTCCTTCCTAAAGTCTTTGCATTTTTCTCTAAAACCTCATAAAAGTTCTTATATATGTATTTTCCCATCTAATTACCTGCTATACTAAAATTTATATCCAACAGATACATCTATAAGATAAGCCTTTAAATGAGAAAATTTTCCTCTTATTTTTGTATTATGAACATTTCTATCTTTTTTTATGGCATATAGTCCAGCTATACCAAATTCTAAATTTTTATGTGGAGAATAAATTCCCCCTAAAGAAAAAATATACCCATCAGAATCAGGCAGTTCAAATCCCAGAGTTTTTTCGGGGATAGGAGTTTTATCGTATGCTATACCAGATGTCAGAAGAAATTTATTATTAAATCTGTGATAAATGCCAAATCTATAGGTATTACTATCTTTCCAGTTTTTCGGTATAGGTTTTCCTAAAAATTGTTCAACTGCAGGATTTGCAAAATTAAAGTCTAACTTTTTATATGAAGACCAAAATGTCCTTTCAAATGTAAATTCCAAAGTAGTGTTATTCATCTTATAAGAAGTTCCTACTTTCCACTCAGCTGGTAAAGGTATAGAAGTGTCTCCTCCATCAGGTGCTATAGGATTTATACTGCCTAAATATCCTTTTATTCTTCCTGAAACGTCTAAATACACTTTGGAACGATAAATAGTTGATATATTCCAATTATCCTTTAATCTATATGATGCAGAAATACCCCAACCTAATTTTGGCGAACTGTTTCCTTCCATTGATATTCTATAAAGCTGGGGTACCTGATATTTAATTCTACCTTTTGCATAAACCAGTCTTCCTGTAAGTCCAATAGAAAACTTCTCTGTAAATTTATAAGAAACTGATGTATCTAACTCATAAACTTCTAAAGTAAACTCTTCTGCTGTAGCCTTTTGAGTTTTTGCAGTCCACCTTTTTGATAAGCCTGCAGGAGTAACAAATGATATACCAAGTCTTGCATTTTTAACAAAGCTTGAAGATACAAAATGAAAATACGGAATAAAGAACTGCTCTGATTTTGTTTGAGCATTAGAAATTACAAAGGTATGGGTTACTGGGTCAAAAGCCTGCCCTTTGAAGTTTATTTTAGGAAGATTTATATATCTGAGGCCTATTTCTATAAACTTTTTATCTTCCATAAAGCTCATATTAGCAGGATTATAAAAAGAAGAATCTGCGGTATAAGCCGATGAAAAGTAAGTACCAGCTGTTCCTGTTGATTTTAAAGATTGTTCTGGAATTTTATAACCAGCTGCAAGACTTACTTTTGTTATAGCAAGACCCAAAAGTACAATTTTTATCTTTTTCATGGAAAACCCCATTAAAATTATATTTACATAATCTTCAATATTTTAAAACAATATTTTGTTTTTTTGTAAAATTATATTTAAAGTATTAAAATAATGTTCTGTAAATTATAGATGAGGTGGTGAAAAAATGGAGTTTTTTAACCTTAAAGTTTTCAGATACGATCCTACTAAAGATGAAAAACCGTACTATCAAACCTACCGTCTTCCTGTTGAAAAAGGAATGACTGTTCTTGCAGCTTTATTTAAAGCAAAAGAAGAACAAGACCCTACAATATCATTTAGATATAACTGTAGAGCAGCTATCTGTGGTTCATGTGCCATGAAAATAAACGGGCATGGTACACTTGCATGTAAAGAACAGGTGACCAAAATACTAGATAAATACAACACTGATACTATTGTAGTAGAGCCTATCGGAAATGTAAAACCTTTGAAAGACTTAATATTTGATTTTGATTATCTACTTGAAAAATTTAAAAAAGTAAAACCGTGGTTTATTCCAAAAGCTCCACCTCCACCAGATGGAACAGAATACAGACAATCCCCTTACGAACACCACAAAATCGACTTTGCATCAGATTGCATTTTGTGTGCTTCTTGCGTTTCTGAATGTAATGCTTTAAAGGCAAATGATGAATATTTATCTCCTTTTGTACTTGCAAAAGCTTACAGATTTGCTGCTGATTCCAGAGATGGAGCAAAAAGAGAAAGACTTGAAGCAGTTTTAGATCACTTAAATCTTGAATGGTGTGTAAGATGCTGGCAGTGTACAACAAACTGTCCTAAAGAGGTTCAGCCTTACGAAAACATAATCAGATTAAGAATAATGGCTGCAGAAGAAGGATTCAAAACACCAGGAGAAAGACACGCAGAGATATTCGAAGAGGACATAAAAGAAAGAGGTCTACTAAATGAAATGCTTCTCCCAATTAGACAGGAAGGAGTTATAGGTGCATTAAAAAGAGCTCCATTTGGAATAAAAATGCTGTTTAAAGGAAAAGCCAATATCGCCGATTTCTTTGGAGGTCATAAAGTAAAAAGACATGATGAAGTGGTAAAAATTTATGAAAAAGCCAAAGAAAAAGGAAAACAAGTTCAAATAAGAATACCTCAAATTTTAGGTGTTGTTTATGAAGATAAAAGAAAAACAAGAAAAAGAGCTAACTTTTTAGATAAAGAAGGAGGTAATCAATAATGTCTCAATTAAAATATGCATTTTATACAGGGTGTTCTGCAAAAGGAGTTGCACCAGAGTTGTACAAATCAACTTATCTTGTCGCAGAAAAACTTGGAATGGAACTTATAGAACTTGAAGCTGCAACATGCTGTGGTGCAGGCGCCGTTCAGGAAAAAGATGAATTTTTATCTTTAACTATAAATGCAAGAAATTTAGCTCTTGCAGAAGAATTAGGTCTTGATTTACTTACTATCTGTAACACATGTACAGTTATGCTCAGAGAAACTAAGTTTAAGTTAGATAACGACCCAGATTTAAAAGCTGCAGTTAATGAAGTCCTTGCAGAAGCAGGTTTAGAATACAAAGGAACTTCTGAAGTTACTCACTTTCTATGGGAAGTAATAGATGCAGTTGGGCTTGACAAAATAAGAGAAATGGTAGTAAGACCACTAAAAGACTTTAACATAGCACCATTTTACGGCTGTCACATCATTAGACCAGTATACTTAATCGGATATGAAGACCCAGATAATCCAAAATCAATAGAAATGCTTATTGAAGCACTCGGAGGAAATCCAAAAGACCATGAAGCCAGACTTGCATGCTGTGGTTTCCACTCATTCTGGTCAGCAGAAGAAGAAGTTACATTAAGACTTACAGCTATGGATACAAAAGCAGCGAAGGAAGAGAAAGCTGACTTTATGGTAACACCATGTCCTTTATGTCATACACAAC
>CAZEYS010000050.1:0-8476 GCA_964516095.1 uncultured Aquificales bacterium | reverse complement strand
CACACCTTATAATGTTTGGAACATTTGGTCTTTGGGTTCTTGGAATGGCAGAATATATCTGGCCAAGATTGTTTGGAAAAGAAACTATGTATTCAAAAGGATTATCTGAAGGTGCATACTGGTTAATGGCAATAGGTGTTTTCTCAATGTTTGTAGACTTGACTGCAGGTGGTCTTGTTCAAGGATTTGACTGGATTGGATTAAACCCTTGGATTGACAGTGTAAACTTCTCTAAGCCATTCTGGATTTTCAGAAGTGTAGCTGGTTTAATGATGATTACTGGACTATTAATGTATGCTGTTAACTTCTATAAAACTGCAACTGCTGGAAAAAGCTTATCTGCAGAGCTTAAAAGCGAAACAGTATAAGGGAGGTAGGTTATAATGGGTAAGATGGAAAGGTTTTCATTCGTAGCGTTAGTTGCAGGTATACTATTCTTCCTATTTGCAGACTTTGTTTCGTGGGCTCTGCCAATGTTCGTTCTACAAGATATACCTAAAAAATCGGTAACAGACCTTGCAAAAGAAGCAATAGCAAAAAATACAACAGCATGGTCTGACTTTAAAAAGATAGCTATGGCTTATCCAAAATCTTTTAAAGAGCTGTGTGATTATGAGGATGCATTTATTGGTGTAGGAAAAGTTCCTGCAGATAAGTGTAAGCCTAACGTGGAAACATTAGCTAAGGCTTTAGAAGTAGGTCACAGATGGTATGTTGCAGAAGGTTGCTGGAACTGTCACTCTCAAATGGTAAGACCTGTTTCAAACGAAACATTAAGATTCGGTATACCGGGAGTATCTAACACAGTTTCTTATCCTTCTGAATATAACAATGAACTCCAAGCTCCTGTTTTATGGGGAACAAAGAGGGTTGGTCAAGACCTTATAAGAGAGGCTGCTGTTCATAACCTTGGATGGCAAGCTGCACACCTTTACAATCCGAAAAATACTTCTCCTGGCTCAGTAATGCCTGGATACCCTTGGTATTTTGAAGAGGTAAAAGATCCTAAGACAGGGAAAATCGTACACGTTCCTAACGCAAGAGGAGTTGGATTGTTAACTTATATAATGTGGCTCGGTTCTTGGGAAGTAAAGCCTCCTAAAGATTTCAGAATTGAGATAGCTAATAAATAAAGGGGCTATTGCCCCTCCTTTTAAAAGGAGGTGAAAGAAAATGAAAATAACACAAAAAACAGTAGCCTTATTAATAATGTTTATATTCATATTCGTAGTTGGAACTATTATTGCAGTAAGAACAGTTGCCTATTTAGAAGCTGGAATGGCAGGTTCAGAACTTAAAGGATTTATGGTAGAAGTAATAGCTTATATAATTGCTCTAACAGGATGGCTATTTTTATTTATTTATTCTTATCTAAAGGGGGATTTTAAAGATATAGAAGCTCCAAAATATGAAATATTAGATTTAGAAGAAAAAATAATTAAAGCAGAAAAAGAAGGAGGTAAATACTAATGGCTTCACATTTAGAAAACACAAAGGCTGTAGATAAAATAACTTATGTTACAGATGCAGTTCCAACATGGTGGATGCTATTCTGGATTGGATACTTAATATTTACAGTTTCTTATATAATATTTGACTGGATTCCAGATTTTACAGGATGGCTCAGTGTTATAGGACAAGGGCCTGAAGCTGCAGATAAATATATTTGGATGAGGGAGTTAATGAGAAATTAAAGTTATTGACAATGATTATCAATTAGAATAAAATAATATATCCCCTCCCTCCCCCTCCCTCCCCCAAATTTCTGGCACCTTGCAACGAGGTGCCCTTTTTAATTAACTAAATAAGGATAAGGAAAATGATACCACTTACAGACAATATTCCAACGCGAAAAACGCCAGTCGTAAATTATTCTCTTATAATCATTAATATAGCCGTCTTTTTATACGAATTGACTTTACCGAGAAATGAGATAGAAGATTTTTTCCATACATGGGGTCTACTACCTACAGACATAATTCATTTAAATTTTATAAAAATATTTACCGCAATGTTTATACATGCAGGTTTTGCTCATCTTTTTGGTAACATGCTTTTTCTATATATATTTGGAGATAATGTAGAAGATGCACTTGGTAAAATCAGATATCTGATTTTATATTTTGGTTCTGGTATCGGGGCTGCACTATCTCAGTCACTAATCAATATAATGACTGGTTCTCTGGATATACCGATGGTTGGTGCTTCTGGTGCTATCAGTGGAGTTTTAGCTGCTTATGTTAAATTGTATCCAGAAGCGAAAATATTAACTGTAATACCCCCTTTCATCTTTATGGTGTTCCTACTTCCTGCATGGTTTTTTATAGGATACTGGTTCTTTATTCAAATATTATATGCTCTTATTGTTCCGCCTAATATGGGTGGTGTAGCATGGTATGCCCACATTGGAGGTTTTATAACAGGTTGGTTTTTAGTCAATATCCTATATCCAAAGAAAAATCCAAAACTGGTATACTACTCAATTTTGAGATAGGCAGGTTTACTTTTATTACCTGCTTTATCTACACTGAATATCAGATATTCATCTCCTTTTTTCCAATTTTTGTCGATAAAATAGTAAGAATTCAGTACAAACCTTAGATAAGGTTGTCCGTTTTTGTAAATAATAAATCCTTTTAGGTCTTTGTTATCAGGATAATCCCAAATGATTAGCAAATCTTTACCGTTTATTATATATGTAAGATTTTTAGGTGGCTTGGGTGGATATATATCTTTAAAGATTATACAATCAGAATATACTCTATTGGTTTCTATACTATCTATGGTTGCTGTGAAATAGTAACAGTATCTCGTGTTTAATTTTATATTTGTATCTAAAAATTTGTGAGAATTTTTCAAGGATTTATAAGGAATTGGTTTTATTTTGTCAAAGTCATTTCCCCTGTAGATGTTTACTTTTGGATAGTTATTATTCCATTTTAGTAAAATACCATTATTTTTCAGCATTAAGTTAAGCTTATCATTTATATGCTTATATTTATGAGGGATAATACATTTTACATTGGAAAAAGTATCTTTTATTTTAAGTTTATAGCAGTATTCTTTATTTAACTGCTTGAATTTATAATCTATCCAGTATAGCTTTTGGAGTTTATGAATTTTGATATTATGTTGGAGTTTACCATTTACAAAAATATTTATTTGATTGGTAGACAGGTTTTTATCTAAATACCAGTAAAAAACGAGTATATTACCTTGTTGTTTAGCACTCATATTTGTTATATGAACCTGTGATGGATTTGTAGGTGGTTTGGGACTTCCTTTAACACCACATCCTATGCTTACTACTAAGCCTGAAAAAAGAAGAAAACTAAATATTTTCTTCATCTACAAATTTTTTTAATTTCAAAAGATTTTTTATTAAATCAGGAAATTCTTTTAAAGGAATTTGATTTGGACCATCTGATAAAGCTTTATCAGGATTAGGATGTGTCTCAAAAAATAAACCATCTATACCTACGGAAATAGCAGCCTTTGCAAGGGGATACACAAATTCACGTTGTCCTCCTGATGATTTACCCTGTCCACCTGGAAGTTGAACACTATGGGTAGCATCGTATATAACTGGAGCATATTGTCTCATTATAGGGATACCCCTAAAATCTACAACTAAGTTGTTATATCCAAAAGAAACTCCTCTTTCTGTCAGATAAAACTTTTTAGCTCCTCCAAATTTTAGCTTTTCAACTATATTTTTTGTATCCCAGGGAGCCAGAAATTGACCTTTTTTGACGTTAATCTCTTTACCTGTTTTAGCAGCTGCCAGTATAAGGTCTGTTTGCCGTGATAAAAAAGCTGGAATTTGAATTATATCTACAACTTCAGCCACAGGCTCAGCCTGGTAACTTTCATGAATATCTGTTAAAACAGGTAAACCAAACTCTTCTTTCACCTGTTTTAAAACTTCTAAACCATATTCCAGACCTTTACCTCTAAAAGATTCGTGAGAACTTCTGTTTGCTTTATCAAAAGAAGATTTAAAAACAAATCTCACATCTGGATGTTCTATCTGTAATTCTTTTATTACCTGAGCTACTTCGAAGCATAAATCTTTACTTTCTATTACGCATGGCCCAGCAATAATTGTAAATTTTTCCATATAAACTCCTTTACGTGCTTAGAATTGGAAATTATATTATATACAATAAACTGCTCTTAATATATGGAAGTAAAGATGATTTCAGGGGTTAAAGATTACAGCCTTAAAACCTTAATGATAATCAATCAATTAAAAATCATTGAGCAGAAAGTTATAGCACATGAAAATGCACATAAAGCCGCTGGTGGAGAGTTAACAGGACCAACACATTATCAGTATAAAAAAGGCCCAGATGGAAGAATGTATATTGTAGGTGGAGATGTTCCTATACACATTCAAAAAGGTAGAACTCCAGAAGAAACATTAAAAATTGCCGAAAAAATAAGAGCAGCAGCTCTTGCCCCAATGGATCCCTCTCCGCAAGACGTGAAAGTTGCTGCTATGGCCACTATGATGGAAATACAAGCCAAGTTGGAAATATATAAAGAAAAATCTGAAGAAAATAAAAACTTTTTAGATATTTATGCCTAGATATGTGTTAAAATTTTTCCAGAACATAAAATAAGGGGGCAGTGTATGCCTATAAAATTTGGTACAGATGGTTGGAGAGCTATAATAGCAGACGAATTTACATTTGATAATGTGAAAAAAGTGGCTCAGGCTCATGCAGACCATCTAAAAGAAAAAAAAGGAAAAAAAGTTGTTATAGGATACGATACCAGATTTATGTCTGAAGAATTTGCAAAAGCTGTTGCTGAGGTATTTAGCTCAAATGACTTTGAGGTAATACTCTCAAATAAATACTGCTCAACTCCAGCTTTATCTTTAGCAGCAAAAGAACTTGAAGCAGATGAAGGTGTAATGATAACTGCATCCCATAACACTTATCATTATAACGGATATAAAGTAAAAGGAGGATACGGAGGTCCAGCAACACCTGAAATTATAAATAGTATCGAAGGAAAAATAGATAAAACTTCGGTAAAAACTGGGAAAAAAGAGTGGCAAACGTTCAATTTTAATAGTTTATACATAAAAAAATTAATGTCTTATTTAGACAAAGATGAATTTCTTCAAAAGAACTTAAAAGTTGTGCACGATCCAATGCACGGTGCAACCATAGGTTATTTAAATCAAATCTTGGAAGAAACATCTATAGATGTTGAAGAAATAAACCATTTTAGAGATGCATTTTTCGGTTTTAAACATCCTGAACCTATAGATAAAAATTTATCTCTTTTAAAAGGAAAGGTTATTGCATCTGAAGCTAATCTTGGAATAGCAAATGATGGCGATGGAGATAGAGTAGGTATAATAAATGAAAATGGGGAATTTATAAGTACTCAGATTGTTTATGCTCTTCTTCTTTTACATACAATAAGAAATAAAAAAGTAGAAGGTGCAATAGCAAAAACAGTATCTACAACATATTTAGTTGACAGAATAGCAAAAAAAGAAAAAAGAAAAGTATTTAAAACACCAGTTGGGTTTAAGTATATAGCTGATTTATTTTTGAAAGAGAAAATAGCCTTTGGTGGAGAGGAATCTGGAGGTTACGGTTTTGGATTTCATATTCCAGAAAGAGATGGAGTACTGTCAGGATTAATGATACTTGAACTAATGATACTATCAGGTAAATCTTTAAGTGAGCTTATACACGATCTTTTTAATGAATTTGGTCCTGCCTATTATAAGAGAGTAGATTTAAAAGTCACTGGAGACGAGGGCAGAAACCTCGTAGCTAAACTCAGAGAAAATCCTATTTCTGAAATAAACGGAAAACCTATTAAAGAGATAGATAAAACGGATGGTGTAAAATTTATACTGGAAAATGATGCCTGGCTTTTACTAAGAGCTTCTGGTACAGAACCTGTATTAAGAATATATGCTGAAGCTCCAGATAAAAAACAGCTACAAGAATTAATAGAATTCGGTAAAAAACTTATTGGAGGATAACTTTATGGAAAAACATACATATCAACCTTTTGATGTAAGAATGACCGATGATGGTGAAATTATTGCAATAGTAGAACCTGATAGCTATTTAAAACAATTAATTGAAACTGAAGATGAAAAAAAGTGCTGGGAACTGGAAATGGACGTAAATTATGATGAAGAGGATAACGAAGCTTATCTGATTATTATACTCACCAAAGATAACGGACAGATAGTTATGCAGTTTCCATATGGTGAAGCTTGGGAAGCTTTAGTTGATAAAGGAGTTATAACCATTGCCCTTTTAACACAGTTTGACCTTGACCATGGAAATGTAGAAGATGCTATAACCATGACCATAGAGATAGATGAGTTTAATAAAGGATTTATAGCTGGTGCTGCGAGGATGTGGGAAGCAGTAAGTGAAATAGGATGATTACCTACAGCCGAAAAGTATTTTTTTACGAAACTGATGCTCAAGGGATAGTTCACCACTCAAACTATCCCAGATATTTTGAAGAAGCAAGGGGATATTTCTTAGAAAAAAATGGTTATCCTTATGAGGTTATAAGAAGTAAATATAAGTTAGATGTTGTTTTAACTGGTCTGGAAATAAAATATAAAAAATTTTTAGAATTTGGTGATACTTTCTATATAAATTTAAAACCTAAAAAAGAAAATAGATACTTCTTTAGTTTTTACTATGAGGTCTTTAATCAAAAAAAACAATTAATATGTAATGGAAAAACTTCCCACTGCTTTATAAGAACAGAAAATAGAAAGATAACAAGCATTCCAGAATTTATATCTAATATAATATTATAATAATGGTAAATTAGAGGGAGTTTATTGATGGATTTCTTACGAAATATATCAATAAAAGCAAAACTAATTATTACATTAATAATAATACTCGGTTCATATATAGTTATGGCTATGTTAACTTTGTCCCATTTAAATGAAATAGAACGGAAATTTTATCAGCTAAAAGAAAAAGATGTAAGGGGAGAGGTTTTAATTTTAGAAATAAACAGAGACATGAACTATATAAGTCGTTTAACCAGAAATATTATGCTTGGCTCAAATTACCAGGTTGATATGAAAAAGCTGGAAGAAAGATTAAACCGAATTAAAAAGAATTTTAATGAGCTTTTAAAAACTGCATACTCACAAGAAGAAGTTAAGCTTATTAAAAAATCAAAAGAAACTGCACTTGCGTTTATTTTAGACGGATATAATCTCATGAAAACCTTAGAAAACGTTCCACCACAAGAAAGGTATAAAGCGTATGAAATTTATCACAAAAGGGCAACTCCGTTAGCAGAAGAAGCCAGAAAGTATTTCTTAAAATTAGAAAATCTAAAGATTCAATATTTTAGTAAAGGATTTGAAAGAGTTGAAAGAGAAATAAAAACGATAAAAGAGATGATATATATAGGTGTTCCTATATCTATTACAGTCATACTGGTAATTTTAAGTGGAATTATTATTACAATTTCAAAACCAATCAACCAGTTTCTTGAAGTGTTCACAAAAGCAGCTGAGGGTGATTTAACTGTTAAGATGGAAGAAAAAGGTAAAGATGAGATTGCAATACTATCGGCTTACTTTAATAGATTTTTAGATGCTATTCGCAAAGTATTTGCCAAAGTAAAAGATAATATTAATCTTATTTTTACAACGACAAAAGACATTAAATTAAAAGGAGAAAATGCACTAAATAGAATAGAAAATCAGGAAAAGGCTTTATCTGAAATACTGGAGAACATAGAAATTGTAAATTCTTCAGCCGAGAATATAGAAAATATAGTTAACAACAAATTAAAAAATGCAACTGAAGAAACTCTACAAAAGACACAAAAAGGTAAAGAGAGTATAGAAGAAACTATTGAAAAAATCCGTCAAATAAAAGAAAAAGCAGAAAAACTGGCTGTAAATATATCTAAACTGGCAGAATCTTCTGAAGAGATAGGAAAAATCACAAAAGTGATAACAGACCTTGCAAACCAAACCAACTTACTGGCGCTTAATGCAGCAATAGAAGCAGCAAGGGCTGGAGAGTTTGGAAGGGGTTTTGCAGTAGTTGCTGATGAGGTTAGAAATCTTGCAGAAAGAACAAGATTAGCCACAGAAGAAATAAACGCAATAATAAAAAGATTACAGGAAGAGACAC
Source organism: uncultured Aquificales bacterium (assembly GCA_964516095.1). Lineage (GTDB taxonomy): Bacteria > Aquificota > Aquificia > Aquificales > Hydrogenothermaceae > Hydrogenothermus. Next base: position 308 of record CAZEYS010000050.1, on the reverse strand, counting down.
AGAAAACTAAAGAAGAAATGGAAAAAGCTAAATACAGTGTTGAAGAAGGTGTTGAAACAGCTCAAAAAACAGAGATTGTTTTTGATGAAATTGTGGATAAGATTAACGTGGTAACAGAAGTTGGTAACACAATTAGAAAAGAAATAAATGAAGAAAATAAAGTATTTAAAAATATATCTGAAGCTACTAAACAGTTTGCTGATGATATGAAAGTTTCTCAAAAAGAAACTACAGCAATGGTAGAAAAAATTAAAGAACTTGAAAAAGAAACAGAAGAGTTACTTCATATGCTTAAACAATTTAGAACT
>CAZEYS010000049.1:0-8616 GCA_964516095.1 uncultured Aquificales bacterium | reverse complement strand
GCGGCTGTTAACCGCCGGGTCGGGGGTTCGAATCCCTCCTCCGGAGCCATATTCTTTTCAAAAAATCAAAGAGGGGTCAATCTAAATGGATTTATCTAAAATACCTGCCGGAAAAAATCCTCCTGAAGATATATTTGTTGTAATAGAAATTCCACAAGGCAGTTCAATTAAGTACGAAGTAGATAAAGAAAGTGGGGCAGTATTTGTAGATAGATTTTTATTTACAGCTATGTACTATCCATTTAATTATGGATTTATTCCAAATACTTTAGCTGAAGATGGAGACCCGACTGATGTTTTAGTCATATCCAGCCAACCTGTTGTACCTGGTAGCGTCATAAGATCAAGACCTATAGGAATGTTGGAAATGGAAGATGAAGAAGGTGTAGATACAAAAGTCATTGCAGTTCCCGTATCTAAGTTAGATCTAACATTTGAAGATATTAAAGATATTACAGACCTACCGCAGGCAACATTAGATAAAATAAAACACTTCTTTGAGCATTATAAAGAACTTGAAAAGGGTAAATGGGTTAAAGTTCGCGAATTTAAATCTGTTGATGTTGCTCTAGAAAGTATAAAAAAAGACTTAGATAGATTTAATTCTAAATAAAAATCTTAATCTATCAATGATAGAAGTTTACTGCCACTAATAGCAGCAGTTCCTATTTCTCCTACTACATAACCAGCTGCATAGTTAGCCAAACTTGCTGCTTCTTCCCACGTAGCACCGCTTACTTTAGAAACAGCTAAAACTGATATTACTGTATCACCCGCACCAGTAACATCAAATACTTTTTTAGCTTTAGCAGGAATTTTAGTTATTTTTGCATTTTCAAAAAGTGCCATACCTTCACTACTTAGGGTTATCAGTAAATAGTTGAGATTTAATTTCTGCATTATAGTTTTGCCAACAAGTTCTAATGGCTCTGAAGAAGAGGCTTTTATAGATTCATAAGCTTCTTTTCTGTTAGGAGTAATAATTGTTACACCTTTATACAAATTAAAGTTTGAGGGTTTAGGATCTACAAACACTGGTTTACCAGATTTCACCAACCTATCCATAATCTTTTTGGTTATTACACCTTTTCCATAATCAGAAACGATGATAGCATCATAATTTTCAATATTTTTATGTAATTTCTCCAATAAATATTCCTCTATATCAGAGGATATTTTAGCTTTACTTTCTCTATCTATCCTCATCAACTGCTGACTAACAGCTATTATTCTTGTTTTTTCTGTTGTGGGCCTCGAGCTATCTTTTATAAGTATAGGAGTTATGTTTTTCTCTATAAGCAGTTCTTCTAATAATTTTCCATTTTCATCATTACCAATGATTCCGATAATATCTACTTTTGGACCAAGAGATGAAACATTCCATGCAACATTACAAGCACCGCCTAAATTAGCAGTTTCATCCTTTACTTCTACAACTGGAACAGGTGCTTCAGGAGAAATTCTCTCAACATTTCCCCATATATACTTATCTAATATTAAATCTCCTATAACGAGTATTCTCTTATTTTTAAAATTAGATACTATTTCTTTAGCTCTTTGTTTTGTTATCATTATAGTCTTTAATAAACCTATACATTGTAAAATATTATTATATTCCAAAATTTTGTAAGGAGATAAACTTTGATTAAACTTTTTCTTGTAGGACTTTTGGTTTTCTCTTTCTCTTTCGGAAAGACAGTTATAGTTTCTGCTGCGGCAAACACTCAGTTTGCTATAAAAGATATTATTAAAAAATTCAAACAGAAAAATCCACAAATAAATATTAAGCTTATAATATCCTCTTCTGGAAAACTTGCAAATCAAATAGCCAATGGAGCTCCTTATGATGTTTTTATTTCTGCAGACACCAAATACCCACAGTTTCTTTATAATTTACATAAAACAGCTGGTAAACCTAAAATATATGCTTACGGGATTTTGGTCTTATGGAGTATAAAAAAAGATTTACATAGCATATATGATATAACAAAGCCTGATATTAGAAAAATAGCTGTTGCCAATCCAAAACTTGCACCTTACGGAAGAGAAACTATCAAAGTCTTAAAGTACTATAATATTTATTCCAAAGTTAGATATAAGATTGTATTTGGAGAAAGTATCGCTCAGGCTTCACAGTATATAATTAAAGGTTTAGTAGATGCTGGGTTTACTGCAAAATCTATAGTATTAGCACCTTCATTAAAAGATAAAGGTAGTTGGATAGAAATAGACCAAAAAGCTTATGATCCAATAGCTCAGGCAGCTGTTTTAATCAACAATGATAAAGAAGCAAAAGCTTTCTTTGATTTTCTATTTTCACAGGAAGCTAAAAAAATATTAAAAAGATATGGATATAAAGTTCCATGAATAAAATAAAAGGTGTTATAACCGACATAATAACCTTCGATAATTTATCTCTCATAACTGTTGACGTTGATAATGTTACCTTTAGCTGTGTTGTAATTTTACATGAAAAACCTTTTGTAAAAATAGGAAATTTTGTTTTTCTATTGTTCAAAGAAACAGAAGTTAGTATTGGTAAAAACTTTAGTATAAATAGCATAAGTCTTTCTAACAAGATACCCTGCAAAATAACTAAAATAAAAAAGGGAAAAATTTTAACTGAAATTCATCTTTCTTTTAAAGGTATTAAATCTATAATTACTACAAAATCAGCTGAAATAATGAATCTAAAAGAAAACGATAATATCATAGCTTTTATAAAAGCAACAGAAATATCCCTAATGGAGTTTAAATAAATGAATGATTTTTGGATAACATTACTAATAAGTTTTAAACTGGCATTTTTAACCACAATTATCTTATTTATAATAGGTCTTCCGGTTGCCTATATTTTGAGCTTTAAAGAATTTAAATTTAAATCAGTGGTAGAAGCCTTAACTACACTACCATTGGTATTACCACCAACTGTTCTTGGATTTTACTACCTTATAGCATTTAGTCCAGATAGTGTAATTGGCAAGTTTGTGGATAAATTATTTGGGATTAAATTAGTTTTTTCATTTGAGGGTATTTTACTGGCATCAATTATATACAGTTTTCCATTTATGACCCAGCCGCTTATGTCTGGATTTAGGTCATTTCCCAAAAACATTATCGAGGCAGCTTATACGCTAGGCAAATCTAAGTTAGAAACTCTTTTTAGAGTAATACTGCCAAATATAAAATCTTCTGTTTTAACAGCAATAACGTTAACATTTGCTCATACAATAGGTGAATTTGGCGTTGTATTAATGGTAGGTGGTTCAATTCCTGGAGAGACAAAAGTAGCATCCATTGCAATATATGAGGAGGTAGAATCTTTAAATTATCATGAAGCTCATAAATACGCTCTAATTTTATTGTTAATATCGCTGTTTACATTAATAACTTTAAATCTAATCAATAAAAAACTAGACTATGGTACATATAAATGATAACCATAAATGTGCAGAAGACACTTTTAACTTCAACAGGAAAGGTGGTACTAAAATTTAATGAAACTCTACCTGAAAAAAGATTTTTTTCTATATTTGGAAACTCCGGAAGTGGAAAAACCACAATTCTGAGAATGATAGCAGGATTAACAAAACCAGATACAGGATTTATTAAAGTAGGAGATGAAATATGGTTTGATAGTAAAAAAAATATATATCTTCCTCCACAAAAAAGAAAAATTGGTTTTGTCTTTCAGGATTATGCTTTGTTTCCAAACATGACAGTTAAGCAAAATATCTTATTTGCTATGGATAAAAAAGACTTAGAGTTTTTAGACTATCTTTTAAAAATTACTCAACTAAAAAAGCTGAAAGATAGATATCCATATCAGTTATCTGGAGGTCAAAAGCAGAGGGTAGCACTTGCCCGAGCTATTGCAAGGAAACCAAAAATTTTACTTTTGGATGAGCCCTTGTCTGCCTTAGATATAAGAACAAGACATATTTTACAAGATGAGATTATTACCTTTCATAAGGAATTGAACTTAACCACATTTTTAGTAAGTCACGATTATTCTGAAATCATTAAAATGGCAGATTTTGTTTTTGTGTTGGAAAAAGGAAAAATTGTTAAAAAAGGAAAACCTGATGAAGTATTTGTCCAAAGTAAAATATCTGAAAAAGTAAAAATAGTAGGAGAAGTATTAAAGATAGAAAAAGAAGACATAATATATATATTAACAATATCTCACTATAATGATATTATAAAAGTAATTATTACGGAAGATGAAGCTAAAGATTTAAAAGTTGGTGATAAAGTTCTAATAGCAGTAAAAGCCTTTAATCCTATTATTTTCAAAATCTAAAAAGGAGGAAAAAATAATGGCTGAAATAATTGTAGCTGAATCAGCAGGTTTTTGCTTTGGAGTTAAAATAGCTGTAGAAGCAGCAAAAAAGGCAGGCGAAGAACTTGGAGGAGCATACACAGACGGACCTATCATACATAACAAACAAGTAGTAGAGTTTTTGGAAAAATTAAATGTAAGAGAGTTAAAAGAAAATCAACAGTTAAAAGCAGGTGACACAGTACTAATCCGTTCCCACGGCGTTCCTCCATCTGAAGAGAGAAGGCTTCAGGAAGCTAATGTTAACATTATCGACGCAACATGTCCTTTTGTTAAAAAGGTTCATGATAAAGTACGTCAACTGGTAGAGGAAGGTTACTTTGTAATTATAATTGGTGAACATGGACACCCAGAAGTTATAGGAACATTAGGTCATTTAGAAGAAGCTGGAGGCCAGGGAATAGTGGTATCTAATATGGAAGAACTTATAAAAAATCTACCAAGGAAAAGTAGAGTTGGAATAGTTGCTCAAACAACCCAAAATGAAGACTTTTTCAGAGAAGCTGTTGGTTATATAGCAGAAAATGTAGAAGAAGTAAAAATATTTAACACTATATGTGATGCAACATCAGTAAGGCAAGAAGAAGTAAAAAAATTAGCTCCAACTGTCGATACTATGATTATAATAGGTGGGAAACACAGCGGGAATACAAATAGACTTGCACAGATATCAAGGGCTTTAAATCCAAATACTTACCATGTGGAAAAAGCTGATGAAATTAAAGAAGAATGGGTAAAGGGTAAAAAAAGGATTGGAATAAGTGCTGGAGCTTCTACTCCAGATTGGATAATTAATGAGGTAGTTAAGAGGGTAAAAGAAATTACTTCGGAGTAAATTTATGGATGAAAGAGTAAACATTCTTGTTGAAGCATTTAGAAGAACTACACAAAAATCTGTGACATTAGAAGGTATCATAATTGTAATTGTTTTGTTTTCCCTCATTGCTCTTTCCTTATTTATTGGTTATAAATTAAAGTTGTATCTTGAAGAAAAGAGACTTAAAGACATTTTCATAGATTATGCAAAAAATTTAAATTTAACTGAAGATGAAGCTGAGCTTTTGTGGAGTACTGCAAAAGAACTTAATAGAGACCCATACCTTGCTCTGGAGATAAAACAGACTTTTGAAAAAATCATAGACCATTATGTCAGAAATAATCCAGATTTTGATGAAGAAAAGATTAGAAAAATAAGAAAAAAGCTCGGGTTTGACTACGTTCCTCCTTTTGTTCCTTTAACATCTACAAAAGATATAGAACTTTACCAGACTGCTACATTATCAAGTAAACAAGGAAGATTTAATGTGGCACTTGTAGATAAAGATGAACTTTTTTCATACTGGGCAGTATTGGATCCAATTCCTGTAAGAATACAAAAAGGAGAAAAAGTATCTATTTCCTTTCTAAGGCCTGATGATGCGATATATACGTTTGAAGAAGAAGTGGAAGATATTTTTAAAGATAAAGGCCGCACAGTAATAAAACTTCCACACACATTTAATCTTATCAGGACTCAAAGGAGAAAAGAAGTACGCATTAAAGAGCAACTTCCAGTGGAAATTCATGTCGAAGATGAAGTTATACAGGCATATACTGAAGACATAAGTATTGGTGGGCTAAAATTTTGCCTGAAAAAAGCCGAAAATGGTATATCAAATAAGCTTTCAGTTGGAAAATACATTTATTTAAGACTAAAAGTTCAAAATAAACTTATCATAGCTGAAGGTAAAATAAGGAATATGTTGGAAAAAGAAGATAAAGTTTGCTTTGGCGTTGAATTTATAAATCTTGATAAAGAATATGAAGAATTTTTAAATGATTACATCTCACAAAAACAGCTTCAATTAATAAAAGAATATAAAAAGCAGAAAGGATAGTAGAAAATGGACATAGCTACACTGATTGGTTTAGGTGCAGCCCTTTTATTAATTATTGTTTCCATTGTTATGGGCGGAAGCCCAATGGCCTTTGTTAATATACCTTCTTTACTTATCACAGTTGGTGGTGGTTTAGCAGCCACTATTGCATCTTATCCATTACCTGAGTTTATAAGAGGTCTAAAAGCAATAATAAAAGCCTTTAAACCAACCATCCCAAACTTGCAAGAGCATATAGACTTTTTAGTAGATATATTAACCAGAGTTAGAAAAGATGGAATTTTATCTTTAGAAGCAGAGATTGATTCATTTTATGAGAGAGACCCCTTTTTTGGAGACTTAATGAGAATGCTTGTTGATGGTATGGATATAGAAGAGATAAAGTCAAATGCTGAAGTTGCTTTAACAAAAATAGAACAAGACTTGTCTACAGAGGTATCTGTTTGGGAATCTTTAGGAGAATTATTTCCAGCTTTTGGTATGATAGGAACATTGATAGGTTTAATCCAGATGCTACAGAACCTGAATGACCCATCTGCTCTGGGACCAGGTATGGCAGTTGCTATGATTACCACACTTTATGGTGCTATTTTAGCTAACGTGGTTTCTATACCTGTCGCTAAAAAACTAAAATACTATAAAGATGTAGAACTTTTGGTAAAAGAAAGTTATCTTCTTGCAATTGAGGCAATAGACAAAGGAACTAACCCTAACATCTTTAGAGGTAAGCTTAACACACTATTTGGAATAAAAGGCGGTGAGTAATACTTGCCCAGAAAAAAGAAAAAGGAAGAATGTAAAGGTATACCAGCTTGGTTAATAAGTTTTGGAGACCTAATGTCTCTCGTTCTAACGTTTTTTATTCTCCTTTTTTCTATGGGTACCATATCAATGGAAAAATTCCATATGGTCATTAAAGGATTTACAGAATATTTAGGAGGAAGAAAAGTATATCTTGAGGAAAAAATACTAAAAGAAAGTAAAGTTCCAGTAGAATTTAAAAATATGTACCCTAAGATAAAAAATAAAAGAAGGATATTACAGAAGAAGTTAGCTTTACTGAGCCAGATTTTAAAACAAGCTGGAATAAGTTCAGAAATTGTCCAGCATGGTTCAGAAGTGAGGTTTAGAGTAAACACAGATAAAATGTTTCCTCCAGGAAGTTATATTCCTTTAAAATCGGCAATTCCATATATAATGGAGATATGTAAAAATCTGAGAGGTCTTGGTCTTCCTATAATAATAGAAGGACATACTGATAATACAGGTAGTTATAAGGTAAATCTTGATATATCTCTAAAAAGAGCGCTTTACATACTTAGAATGTTTATTTCTTGCGGTTATCCAAAAGATCTTTTAAGTGTTAGAGGATACGGTCCAGCAAGACCAATTGCAGATAATTCAACGCCTCAAGGACGTGCCAAAAATAGAAGAGTTGAATTTGTAATACAAACAAAGGATTACTAAGATGGCAAGAAAAAAGAAAGAAGAATGTCCATCAGCACCAGCTTGGCTAATAAGTTTTAGTGATTTAATGTCATTACTTTTAACCTTTTTCATTCTACTTTATGCTATGACTGTGTTAGACATAAAAAAGTTAATGAAGTTTTTGTGGTATTTTCAGGGAGAAAAGCCCTTAGAGTATACTAAGACGGTAGCCGTTATTCCTCCAATAAGTATGTTAAAGGAAGATGTCGCAAAAATAATCAAAAAGAAGCTTCAAAGAGTACTACCAATATACGCTTATCAAATAGATAGTATAGAAAACTATGTCCTGATTAGGCTTTTTAATGATATCGCTTTTAATGAGAACTCATATCAACTCACACCAGATGCAAAAAAAGCTTTACAGGAACTTGCAAAAGAGATAAAAAAATATAATAAGTATTTTGATGAAATAAGAGTCGTTGGCCACGCTTTTATCAAAGATAAAAAAAAGCTACCTCCAGGAATAAAAGATGCTTGGGATTTATCTGTAAAACGTGCGGAAGTTATAGCAGATGTTCTTATAAAAAACGGTGTAGAAAAGAAAAAAATAGTCTTAGAAGCATATGGGGATACTAAACCTCTCTATAAATGGAAAAATCCCATCCTTCAGAGAATGAATGATAGAGTTGAAATATTCTTAGATGTCAAGCAGTTGAGACCAGATTTACTTAAAGAAGATAAGAAGAAATAAAATAATGCTAACAGGGGACAAAATAAAACAGACAATTTTCCCACACTGAACAAAAACAAAAGAACAAGTATTAAAGACAACATTAAAGCCAAATTGTATTGTATTAGAAATTCAATTCCTCATAGGTACGCTAAAAACTTTTTCTATAAATATTAGCAGGTGTATATAGTGTATGTTTCAATTCCTCATAGGTACGCTAAAAACGAAATGTTTCTTCT
>CAZEYS010000048.1:0-8877 GCA_964516095.1 uncultured Aquificales bacterium | reverse complement strand
TCTGCTTTTGTCATAACTTATACCCTCCTTCAAATTTAGGTTTATCAAAGTTTATTAGTTTATCAATATGTAATATATATTATATTTAATGTGTAAAGTCAATACTTTTTAACCTTTTTAGAGAATTTTTTCCTTTATTTTATTTTCGACTTTATCGATAATTTCGTAAATAATAGGAATAATAAAGAGGCTAAGGGGAAGAGCTGTCAATAATCCACCAATTATTGCTACTGCCATAGGTTGTCTCATTTCTGAACCTGAAGATATTCCTATGGCAACAGGAATAAGTGACGCTATAACTGTAAAAGTGGTCATTAGTATTGGTCTTAGTCTTTCTTTTCTGGCTTGAAGTATTGCTTCCCTTATAGGCATTTCATTTTTTAGCTGAATAATTCTATCTATGAATAAAACTGCATCTCTTGTTATTAAACCTACCAGAAGAATTATCCCAAAATAGGAAGCAACATTTAAGGTTGTATGGGTTATTAGTATGAATCCAAAAATACCAAATATGGCAAATGGAAGCATAAGCAGTATAGCTATAGGATGTAATAAACTTTCAAATAGAGAAGCCAGTATCATATATACAACTACTATAGAAACGAGAAGTGCTGTCTTTAAATATATAAATGAACGTTTAAACTCTTTGGTCTGACCGCCTATTTCATAAGTATATTTGTCAGGTAGTGTTTTCTTTATTATGTCTTCAACTTTCTTTATAGCCTCTCCAGTAGAGATGCCTTCTAAATTTGCATATATGGTTGCTGCGTACTGTCTATTATAACGGTTTATAACATTATAGCTTGCTTTAGGTTTTAGTTTTATATAATTGGCTAAAGAAACTAAATTTCCTGACCTTGTGCGAATATATACTCTCTTTAGACTATCAAAAAATCTGGTATATCTTTTTTCTATTTTCATATAAATGTTATAACTTTCAGAACCTTTATCAAAAGTTCCTGCAGTGTATTTCGAAAATAGCATCTGCACAGTCTGAGATATTTCTTTTATAGAAACTCCATCTTTTTGAGCCTTTTCTCTGTCTATTAAAACTTCTATTTCTGGTTTTGAAATTCTTATATCTGTATCAACATCTACAAATCCCTTTAACTGCTGTAATTTTTCTACTATTTGACCGGCTATTTGTGATAATTTTTTTATGTCTGGACCTTTAATTATATACATAATATCAGCAGATCTACCCATTCTTGCTCCTACAGCAGATGGAAGGTCTATTATTGCTTTTACGTCTTTTAACTTAGAAAACTCTTTTCTTAACTGAGACATTATTACTTTTTGATGGGGTCTTTTTGATCTGTCTATAAGAGTAACAAAAAACATACCCCCATTTACTTCAGGCCTTCCAACAATTCCCTCTCCTAAAGCAAGACCATACCTTAATATATAAGGATTACTCTGAAGTATTTTTTCTATTTCTTTTGCTTTTTTGTTTGTAAATTCAAAAGATGAACCTGTTGGAGTTTCAAATCTTATTATAAATCTTCCTTCATCTACCAATGGTAAGAACTCTTTTTTAACATATTTATTTAGACTAAAACCTGCAACTACAGTCATAAAAGCAAGAAAAAGAACTATTAATTTATGGTTTAAACTCCACCTGAGTGACTTATCGAATAATAACTCAAATTTCTCATATCCTTTTTGAAAAATGTTTTTTTTGACTTTATTTTTTAGCAGTCTTGCTGTCACAGACGGAGTGAAACTCATAGATACTATGAAAGATACAGAAATAGCTACAACAAGTACAAAGGCAAAATTAGAAAAAAACTTACCAATCACACTTTTCATAAATAGGACAGGTAAAAATATTGCAATTAAAGATGCTGTTGAAGCTAAAACTGCAAATATAACTACTCTTGTTCCTATGATGGCAGCATTTTTATTATCTAATCCTTCTTCCTTTCTTCTAAAAATACTTTCCATTACAACAATGGCATCATCTATTACAAGACCAACGGCTACAGCCATAGCCATTAGTGAAATCATATTCAATGAAAAACCAAAAAAGTACATTAAAAATATCGTTGCAAATATAGATATTGGTATGGCCATAAAAGGGACAAATGTTAGTCTCAAACTGCCTAAAAATAGGAATATTGTTATTGCTGTAAGTATTGAACCAATTATTACCTCATGAACAGCATCCTTTATACTTTTCTTAATAAACTCTGAGGCATCATAGTTTATATCTAATCTCATTCCTTCAGGTAGAATTTTATTAAGTTCTTTAATTTTTTCTTTAACTCTGTCTGCAACGTTAACAGTGTTAGTTTTAGATTGTTTATAAACAATTAATGCTATTGCTCGATGGGATTTTTTGTCCTTAGATGATTTAAATCTAACAATACTTCTTAGTTCATCAAAACCAAACTTTGCGACACCAATATCTTTTATTTTTACATTTTCTTTAATTATTATGTTATTGATATCATTTGCCGCTTTAACCTTTCCAACTACTCTTATAACATATTCTTTATCTTTTGAATCTATTCTTCCTGAAGGGGTTTCTACATTGTTGTCTTTTATTGCTTTTAAAACCTCGATAGGGGTTGTATTGTATACTTTCATTTTTTCCGGATTTAATCTAACCCACATTACAAGGTCTTGAAATCCACCTAAAGCTACGCCACCAACACCATTTATCCTTTCAAATTCCCTTTTAACAACCTTATCTGCATAGTATGATAGTTGTTTATAATCGACATCTCCATGAAGAAGAACTGCCATAATTGGAGCGAGGGATGTATTTATCCTTTGTACTACAGGAGTATCTGCTTCTTCCGGCAAAACTTTTGATACTCTGTTTATAGCATCTCTAACCTCGTTTACTGCAACATCCAGATTTTTATCAATGGAAAATATAACAGTCACTCTAGAGATACCAGTATAACTTTTAGATACAATGGCTTCTATACCACTTATACTCGATAAGCTGTCTTCAATTTTTTTGGTTATATTTGCATCTATTACCTCAGGAGAAGCACCTTTATAAGTTGTCGTTATAGCTACAAATGGGAAATCTACATCCGGAAATCTATCTATTGGTATATTTTTGTATCCATAAATTCCAAGAATTATAAATGATAAAGCCAGCATCCATGTGGTAACTGGTCTATTTATGAAAAACTTATACAATAAGGTTCTCCTTGACTGACAAATCAACCATAAAGTATAATCACCAGTATAATTGAAGCTCTTTTCCCAGTCAAGGAGAAAGCATGCAATCTATCTTTATATATACATTGCTTCTTTTTTCTGTATCTTTTGCAAATAGTATAGTAGTTGATGTAATAAAACCAAAACTAAAAAACGTAATCATTTATTACAGCACTGTAGGGCAGATAAAAGCAGATACTTTTGTTTATCTAAAGCCTGAAGTGAATGGAAGAATAACACAAATAAATGTGGAAGAAGGAGACAGGGTAAAAAAAGGGCAGATTCTTGCAAGGATAGAGAGAGATAATTATCAATACCAGTATGAATCTCAAATGTACAATGTAAAAAAATTACAAGAAATCTATTCTTATAAAAAATCCTTATACGAAAAAAAACAGTTTTTATACAAAAAAGGCCTAATAAGTGAAGATGACTTTTTAAGGGCTAAAAATAATATGAAAATTGCTCTAAATGAACTGCTATCAGCACAGCAACGACTTAAAGAGCTAAAAAAACGACTAAAAGAAACTGACATAAAATCTCCTATAAATGGAATTTTAGATAGAAAATACGTAAATCCTGGAGATTTAGTAACACAGACAACAAAGCTGTTCTATATTATAGACCCAAGTAGTTTAAAGGCTACCTTTTACCTGCCTCAAAGATTTTTCAATAAACTTAAATTAAAAGAAAAAGTTCTACTTTACATTGAAGGTTTTGGCATTACAGAAGGGAAAATTAGCTATATATCCTATTCATTAAGTAGAGACAATCTTTTAAAGATAAAAGCAGACTTAAAAAAGGAGTTAAAAAATTTAAAAGATGGACTTTTTATAAAAGTAAAAGTAAGAGAAAAAGAGCTTAAAGCATTTATACTACCTGAAAAAGCAGTTTTTATGAAAGGTAGTGATACATATGTTTTGAAAGTTGTAAATGGAATCACAAAGAAAGTAAAAGTAAAAATAGTAGAACAAAAACCTGGCTATTTGATTGTAAAGGGAAATTTATCTGATAAAGATTTAATAGTAGTTTCAGCTCCTTTTGGAATAAAGGAAAACGAAAAAGTTAAAATTGGTAGGGTTCTATGAAAATTGTATTTGGCTTAATCTTTTTGGCTTTTACATTTGCAAATGCGATAACTTTAGACGAAGTAATTCAGATAGCAAAAGAAAGAAGCCTAAAAATCAAAATAACTGAAAAAGATTTAGAAAAAGTATATCAAACGATAAGAGAAGTAAAAAGTAATATATATCCCCATCTTACGCTGGAAGCATCTTATCAAAAAGTGGATCCTAACTATATAACGGGGTTATCTTTAAAAAATAGATACAGGGCATCAATAAAAATAAAACAAAAAATATTTGATAAAGCAGTTTTTGAAAGTTTGAAAGTTGCCCGTGAAAATATTAAGCTCCAGCAGGCTATAAAAGAGGATACAGTTGTTAAAGTAATAGATACTGCAAAAAGACTTTATATCGCATCTTTATATTACAAATACATAATGCAAGAACGAAAAAGGTCTTTAGAGTACTGGAGAAAATATTTTTATTTTGTAGAAAATCAGTTTAAAATAGGACTTACAAATAAATACAACTATTATCGGACAAAATCCCAGCTAAAACTCGCCCAGGCTCAGTATAAAAAAGCTCTCTATGATTACAAAAAATCATTAATACAGATGAAGAGATTTTTATTTTTAAAGAAAATAGAAGAACCTGAAGGGAAGTTAAAAATCTTATCTTTGGACATTCCTGATGAAAATTCATTGATAAACAACACTGAACTTAACGTAATAGCCCAAACAATTAAGGTGAAAAATAGAGAAAAATTCTTTTATAAAGCTTCAAACTGGCCAAAATTAAACTTAAATTTATCTTATGAAACCTATAACACCAGAGATTTCCCGTCTTTAAAGGAAACATGGAGAAAAGGTTATGTTATTACAGTATCTTTAAACTGGAACATATTTGATGGATTTAAAACCCAAAGTAAAGTTATGCAATCAGACTTAGAAAAAGTAAAAGAAGAGTTAAAATACAAAGATAAATTAAATCAGTTAAGAGAAAAGTACGAAACCGATATAGAAGATTTAAAAGCGCTAATTAACCAAGAAGAAGCCTACAAAGATAGCGTTAAATCTGCACAAGAAGCACTTAATCTTGCTACTGAACAGTACAAATATGGCTTATCCTCTATTATAGATGTACTGGATGCAGAAAAAAACTATAGAAATAATAAAATTAACTATGCGACAATCATATATCAGATTAATTTAAAAATCTTTGATTTACAACTTTTAAGTGGAGATATAGAATGAATATATATCTCATAGGTTTTATGGGTAGTGGTAAATCTACTATAGGACAGTTGTTAGCTAAAGAACTTGATTTTAACTTTATAGATATGGATAGTTATATAGAAGACAAATACAAAGCTAAGATAAAAGATATTTTTAAAGAAAAAGGTGAGACATATTTCCGGCAATTAGAAAAAAAAGAACTACAAAATATTATAAACGTAGATAATTATGTGATATCGACAGGTGGAGGACTGGGAGCAGATATTGAAAATCTAAAATTAATGAAGTCTTCAGGAATAACTATCTGGCTTGATGCATCTTTAAAGGAAATTTTAAAAAGGTGTGAAAAAGACACCCAGCGACCATTGTTGCAACAACCTCTGGAAAAAATTGAAAAGCTGTACAAAAAAAGAAAAGAAATATACTCTCTTGCTGATATTCATATTAAAGTTGACGGGAAAAAACCAGAAGAAATAGTAGAGGAAATAATTGGAAATATTCATAGGTACCGATATAGTAGAAAATAAGAGAATAGAAAAAGCATTAAACAAATTTGGAAACAGATTTTTAGACAAAGTATATACAAAAACCGAAAAAGAATATTGCTTTAAACAAAAAAATTATATTCAGTGTCTGGCAGCAAGATTTGCAGCAAAAGAAGCCTGTATAAAGGCGTATTTTCAAGCCTTTAAAGAAACTTTATACTTTAATCAGATAGAAGTTTTAGGAAAAAAAGGACATCCTGCAGAAATTTTACTGCACCTATCAAAGAAGCCTGATAAACCTTATGTATTAAGGGTTTCTCTGTCCCACGAAATAAAATTCTCTATAGCTACAGTCTTAATATACACATACTAAATGCAGTATTTTTACTGCACCTGTTTATAAAAAAGTTATCAATAATAAGTTTTACATTCTGGCATAATATTTGCTTATATAAAATATGACAAATATCAGTATTTATAATAAGAGGGACAAAAATGTATATGAAAAAGTTCATTGTAAAAAGTATACAAGAAGGATGGGAAAAAATATATTCAGAACTTGGAGAAAATGCGATAATTATAGAGACAAAAGAAAAAGACGGTAAACTTCAAATAATAGCTGCCCTTCCTGAAAAAAAACCAACATACCAACAAAAGTTTGATAATCCCAGAATTACAGATGACGTATTTAAAAGAAGATACATTCCTATCATTGGAGGAATAGCTACTGGAAAGACAACTACTATAGCTAAAGTAGCTTCTATACTTAAATTTAGTTTAAATAGAAATATAGCAATAGCCTCATTTGATTACTATAAAATAGGAGGTTTTGACAACCTAAAAAAATTTGCAGAAATTATGCAAATTCCATTTTATCCTATAAAAAATGAAAAAGACATAATAGCTTATAGAGAAAGTTTTGAAAACTATGAACATATAATCTTTGACTCTCCAGGAAATTTACCAAAGTTACCTGAAACAGAAAAGTTACTAAAATTTATAACAAAAGCTGAAAATACCGAAACAATACTTATCTTATCGTTAGACAAAAAAGAAAGTATTATAAAAAGAGAACTATCTTACTTTTCAAAATTCAACATCTCTCATGTAATACTTACTAAATTGGACGAATTAGAAGATAAAAGCCAAGCCATGAGTATCTTTAATATGCTTGATATTCCAGTTAGCTATGTTTGTAATGGATTAGATGTTCCTGGTGATATACTCAAAGCAGATGAAGTATTCAATGCTTTTGAGGTTAAAGCTCTATGAGAGATCAGGCATATAACCTAAGAAACTTAATAAAAACAGACAGTGACAGTAACTTTCAAGTTATTACAATAACATCAGGTAAAGGAGGAGTAGGTAAAACCAGTTTTACAGTAAATCTTGCTGCATGTTTACAGTCTTTAGGTAAAAATGTTCTTATACTAGATGCAGATCTTGCTCTTGCAAATATAGACATACTTTTAGATGAAAAACCTACCTACAATTTAGGAAATCTTTTAACAGGAGAAAAAGATATAAATGAAATAATATATACATCCAAATCAGGCATAAAATTCATTCCTGCATCTTCAGGAGTTGAAGAATTAGCTAATCTAAGTCCAAAACAACAGCTATTTTTAATAAACAAACTGAAAGATATATACTACGACTTTGACTACATGCTTATAGATACTTCAGCAGGTGTTCATGAAACAGTTATAAATTTCTGTCTGGCAGCTGATAAAACTACCATAGTAACAACACCAGACCCTACAGCAGTTGCAGATGCATATGCACTCAGTCGAATACTCATAAAGAATAAACCAGATGACGTAGAACTTGGTTTGATAGTAAACATGGTTTCATCCCCTGAAGAAGGTGAGAGAGTTTATAAAGGAATGGATAGAATACTAAAACAATTTTTGGGAAAAGGAATAGAGTTTTTTGGTTATCTGAGAAAAGATGATAATTTAGTTCAGTCTATAAGAGAAAGAAAGATACTTTACCAGGTAAATCCAAAATCAAAATACTCAAGAGACATACTGAACTTTGCAAATTACCTGATAACAGGGGAAAGAAAGCCTTCAAAGTCTAATTTTTGGAAAAGAGTTTTCACTAACTGGATAAAACTAAAGGAGGTTTAAAAAATGAAAATTCCATTAAGAAAAAGAAATGAGATTATAAAGCAGTTTCTTCCGAGAATTAAGTATATAGTTAAGAGTATAAAGCAAGATAACCTACCTCCGGTGGTAAGCGAAGACGATTTATATCAAGCAGCTGTACTCGGTCTTATAGATGCAATAGAAAAGTACAACCCAGATAAAGGAGTACAGCTATCAACTTATGCTGAAATAAGAATAAGAGGCTATATAATTGATACTTTAAGAAAACTCGACTTTTTACCAAGAAATGTAAGAAAAGCCTCCAGAGATATAGAAAATGCAATTATTGAGTTAGAACAAAAATTAGGAAGAGAAGCAACAACCGAAGAAATTGCCGAATACTTAGGTATGTCTGTTGAGGAATATATGAAATATGCAGAAAAAATATTCAACAACGGACTTGTTTCAATAGAAACAAACATCAGTAGTTCTAATGAAAATGATACAACAAAGCTATGGCAGATAATACCTGTCAATGATGACACTCCTGAGAAATATGTAGAAAGAGAAGAGCTAAAAAGAATACTTGCTCAAGCTATTGAAAAATTAAATGAAAGAGAAAAATTAGTAATAAGCCTTTATTACTATGAAGAACTTTCTATGAAAGAAATAGGGGAGATTTTGGGACTAACAGAGTCCAGAATCTCACAAATACATACAAAAACTATGTTAAAATTAAGAAAACTACTAAATAAATATGTAAATAGAGAGGATGCGAGACAATAATAATATGTATATAGATTTTCTTTTAGGTGATTTAGAATAC
>CAZEYS010000047.1:0-9359 GCA_964516095.1 uncultured Aquificales bacterium | reverse complement strand
TAGTTATTTAAAATTTTACACTATGCACGTCCTGTGTGCATTAATTGATTTATAATAAGTACATCTTAAAAAAGATATTTTTTCAGGAGGAAGTATTGAAAGACTTAAGAAACTTATCCCTTGAAGAAAAAATAAAATATATAAAAAAGGGAACTGTAGATATAATATCAGAAAATGAACTGATTGAAAAATTAAAAGAAGATAGACCTTTGATAGTGAAAGCAGGTTTTGATCCCACAGCTCCAGACCTACATTTAGGCCATACAGTTTTATTGCAAAAACTCAGAACATTTCAGCAACTTGGTCATATAGTTTATTTTATTATTGGTGATTTTACCGCTATGATAGGCGACCCAACTGGAAGAGACAAAACAAGACCTCCTTTAACTAAAGAACAGGTACTGGAAAACGCAAAAACTTATCAAGAGCAAGTGTTTAAAGTGTTAGACCCAGAAAAAACGGTAGTGGTTTTTAATAGTGAGTGGTTTTCAGATATGACAGCTGAGGAATTAATCAGATTGTCTTCTAAGTACACAGTAGCCCGTATGCTTGAAAGAGATGATTTTAAAAAGAGATTTAAAGAAAACAGACCAATAGCAATACACGAGTTTATATATCCTCTGCTCCAGGCTTATGATTCAGTTGTGATAAAAGCTGACATAGAAGTTGGAGGTTCTGACCAAAGATTTAACCTTTTAATAGGTAGAGATATACAAAAAGAATACGGAATAGAAAAACCTCAGGTAGCAATCCTTCTTCCTCTTCTTGTAGGAACTGACGGCGTTAGAAAGATGAGCAAATCATATGGAAATTATATAGGTATTACAGAACCTCCTGAAGATATGTTTGGAAAGATTATGTCAATTCCTGATGAACTTATGTGGGATTACTGGAAACTTCTTACAGACCTATCAGAAGATGAAATAGAGAAAATGAGAAAAGATGTTGAAAGTGGAGTACTTCATCCTATGGATGTAAAAAAACAACTTGCCATGTATATAGTAGAAAGATTTCATTCAAAGGAAGAAGCAGTAAAGGCAAAAGAGTACTTTGAAAAGGTTCACTCAAAAAGAGAACTCCCTGAAAATATTCCTGAACCTGAAATAACAATAGAATCTGAAGAGAAAAAAATACCACTCTATGAGCTTGTTTATAAACTTGGATTTGCTCCATCAAAATCAGAAGCAAGAAGATTAATAAAAAGCGGAGCTGTAAAAATAGAGGGAAATAAATTTACTGATTTTAACTATGAAGTAGATTTATCTAAAGAATTCGTAATCCAGGTTGGCAAAAGAAAATTTGCTAAGATTAAACCTGAAAATGTGAAGGTTAACTCCTAAATGTTAGAGCATTTAAAAGAATGGGCAGCAGAATTTGTAGAAGATTGGGGATATCTTGGAATATTTGTGATAGCATTTACAGAAAGTATAATACAGCCTATACCTCCTGATCCATTTATAACAGGGGGGACAGCTTTTGGTTTAAATATTTTATATGCTGCTGTTATAGCAGCTTTAGGAAGTGTTTTGGGAGGTATTGTAGGCTACTTTTTAGGCAAAATTTTAGGTGAACCAGTAGCCCAAAAATTGTTGGGGGAAAAGTATTACAATAAAGGAGAAATTTTATTTAGAAAATACGGTATATGGGCAGTTATCATTGCAGGTATAACTCCTATTCCTTTCAAGGTTATATGCTGGCTTTCAGGAATATTTGAAATGCCTTTGGGGGGGTTTGTACTTGCAGCGATAGTTGGACGTTTTCCAAGATTTCTTATTATGGCTTTGTTAGGCCAGTATATTGGAAACATTAAGTTTTAAAATATTATGAGACATTTTATTATTGTATTTTTTATCGCTTTCTTAATGGGGAGTTTACTGTATATCTTCAGAAAAGAGCTTTTTTATGTTGAAAATACCAAAAATATAACTACACAAAAAATTATAAAAAAAGAAAAGAAAGAAAAAAAAGAAAATCAATCTCAGTTAATGCTAAAATTAAACAAAGATAGGCCTGAAAAACCTGAAAAACCTATTAGATTTATGGTAAGGTCTTACATAAGAGAAGTAGAAGTGAAAAACGGAAAAATTGTCTTTAAAATTAATGTTAATGGCGAAATTCTAAGTTTTGAAACAAAATATGACTCAAATTTACATGTTTTATTTTTAGACTCAAAAAAATATAATATTCCCTTGACCTTTATCATTCAAAAGAAGAATAATAGGTTTTATATTGAAAAGGTAAAATAACCAGCACGAGGTAAAAAATGTTTGACTTAAAACAAAAAGAAATTATTCCTGTCCCAGATAATGTAAAAAGAGCATTAAAAGAAGTATTAGGAGAACACAGAGTTTTAGATGATGAGATGGATAGATTATTGTACTCCTATGATGCAACTCGCATAAAGATGCTACCTAACGTTGTTGTTATACCAGAAACTCAAGAAGAAGTACAGAAGATTGTAAAGATATGTTATGAAAATGGAATTCCAGTAACTCCAAGAGGAGCAGGGTCAGGATATACAGGAGGTGCCCTCCCAGTTAAAGGAGGAGTTTTAGTTTCTTTTGAAAAAATGGATAAAATCCTGGAAATAGATGAAGAAAATGCCATAGCAAGAGTTCAACCTGGTGTTGTAACATACAAGCTTCAGCAAGAAGTTGAAAAAAGAGGATTGTTTTATCCACCAGACCCTGCAAGTTATAAATTTTGTACACTTGGAGGAAATGTAGCTGAAAATGCCGGTGGTCCAAGATGTGTAAAATATGGAGTTACGAGAGAATACGTTATGGAACTAAATACAGTAATACATACAGGAGACATAATTCATACTGGAAGACCCACGTTAAAAGATGTGGCAGGATACGATATCACAAGACTTTTAATAGGTAGTGAAGGAACTCTCGGATTATTTACAGAAATAACTCTAAAACTAATACCTAAACCAAAATCTGCAAAAACTGTTAAAGCGATATACTCAGATATTGCTTCTGTAGGAAAAACAGTAAAAGACATATTTAAAGCTGGAATTTCACCTTCGGCTTTAGAGTTTATGGATAAATTAGCTATTAATGCTGTTGAAGATTTTGGCCACTTTGGACTACCAAGAGATGCTGAAGTGCTTCTTTTAATAGAAGTGGATGGACATCCTAAAGCTGTAGATGAAGAGATAGTGGAAGTTGCAAGAATATGTGAGATGAATGGAGCAAAGGTTGAAATAGCAAAAACTGCTGCAGAGGCTGCTAAACTCTGGGAAGCAAGAAGAGCTTTATCTCCAGCAGTTGCTAAACTTGGAAGAACAAAAATAAATGAAGACATTGTTTTCCCAAGAAGCTATCTACCTGAAGCTCTTCCACGATTAAGGGAAATAGGTAAAAAATACAATCTAAAGATGGTTAATTTTGGACATATTGGGGATGGAAACGTTCATGCTAACTTTATGATAAATGGATTAGACCCAGATGAAGTAGCAAGAGCAGAAAAAGCAGTTGAAGAGGTGTTTAATCTGGCATTAGAGTATGGTGGTTCAATAACTGGAGAACATGGAGTTGGGATAACTAAAGCTCCATTTATGAAAAAGCAGTTCAAACCTCAAGAAATGGACATAATGAGAAAAATCAAAAGGGTATTTGATCCAAAAGATTTAATCAATCCGGGGAAAATGGATATAGACTGATGTTTAGACCCTTGAAGGCAGCTTTCTGGCTGTCTTTTTTCATCTTTTATTTTGCAGCCTCTTCTGAGATTAAATGGTATACCTTTGAGGAAGGTTTAAAAAAGGCAAAAGAGGAACACAAACTCATTTTAATGGATATATATGCTAAATGGTGCCATTGGTGTAATGTGATTGAAAACACAACATATAGAGATAAGGAAGTTATAGAGCTAATAAAAAAGTACTATATACCAGTTAGAGTAGACGCTGAAAAAAGACCAGATATAAACAAAAAGTACAATCAAGGAGGACTTCCATCTACTCTTATATTAGACAGCAGTGGAAATATTATATTTGGAGCTATCTATGTTTCTCCAGATGAAATGAGGAAAATCCTTCTACATTACGCGAAAATGTCTAAAGAAGATATACAAAAAGAAGTTGAAAGAGTAAAATTACAAAAAGAATTAAAATTCAAAATAGTAAAAAGAAGGCTTAAAGAGAAAAAGGTTTCTCCAGAAGAAATACATAAAATATTTAAATACGTGAAACTAGTATACGACTATCAATATGGAAGCTTAAAAGGAGCCCCCAAATTTCCTAAAACAGACCTTCCTTATTTTTTAGAACTTTACTGGTTAATTTTCGATAACCAGGAGGCAAAAAAACTTGCACAAAAAACACTTTACGCGTACGCAAACCTTATAGACAAAGTAGAGGGAGGAATTTATAGATACAGCGTTAATGAGTACTGGACAGAGTTCCATTATGAAAAATTACTAAAAGATCAGGCTCAGCTATCTATTTTATACTTTAACAGCTATTCTCTATTTCAAAATAGAGAATTCTTAAAATATGCAAATATGTTATTAAATTTTGCCAAAGCTAAGTTATATGATAAAAATACAGGTTACTTTTTTAATTCTCAAGGAGCAGACATAGTAGATGAAAATGGTACTCTGCTTGTAACTGGAGAGGAGTATTTTAGCAAAGATAAAACAGGAAGACAGATAATAAAAAATGCCGTTGGATATGCCCCAAATATAGAAAAAAGTATATACTACGGTAATAACTTGCTAATGGCACGAGCACTACTTTATTCCTATGTTTTTAACAATAATAAAGAAGATTTTAAAACTGGTAAAAGTATCATAGACAAAATTGTTACAAAACATTTTACAACAAAAGGAATTCCCCATTCTGAAAAAATCAATGAATACTATCTTTCTAATCAAGTATATTTTATCCAGGCATTACTTGAGCTGTATCAGTTAACAGCCAATAAATCCTATCTGGAAAACGCTCTGAAAATGACGCAAATATTAGACAAATATTACTATTCAAAAAATTTAGGTATATACGTAGATTTAAAGGACACAGGTTTAAATCTTAAAAACATTTCTTTTATAGATGATGTATTTCAACTTAATCAAAAATTAACAACAGCTTTCTATAAACTATATATGTTTACAGGAGACCAGTTATATTTGAAAAAGGCTATGAAAATCGTAAAAAAACTACCTAAAAAAGGTAAACTCTCAACAGGTATAGCATATTTTGTTTATTTGTATCCTCCTTTAGTATCATATACAGTGGGATATGAGAAAGATAAAGATAAGTTCATAAAGAATTTATTTAGGGTATTTCCGTACTATCACTATCCATTATTTATAAGTTACAAAGATAAGAAGATACTTGAAAAGTTAGGTTATTCACCAGAAAAGGATAAAACAGTTGTCTATCTCTGTAACAGTAAAATGTGTTTTGAGAAACTTACTGATATATCTAAACCAAGAAGGGCTGTTTTAAAGGTGTTTGAAAAATACAAACTAATGAATTAAAAATAAAGGGAAAGACCCCCCAAAGCCTTCCCCTATCTATAGTTGTTGTTTAGATAGTTTATTATCTTCTTCTGAGCGTCTTCAGGAATTGGGGCTTTAAACTCATGAACCATATGGTGAACTACTTGCTCCCATAAATTACGAGGTTTGTTTTTGCCTTTTGCTAGATTAAATATATATCCTGGTGAATGGCACATTAGACAGTACTGCTCAAAAGTTTCTTTCCCTTTACCTTCCTTTAACTTCCACTCATAGTAAGGAAGATTGATTTCTTTAGCAAAAGCAAAAGTAGAGATAAAACCAATTAAGGCAAATATGTATATAAATCTTCTCATTTTCCTTTCCTCCTTATACAACTTTTATTTTTATGCTGTCAACTTTGTTCCACATATAACCACCTTTATTCCATTTAACGTCAAATGGTTGCATTTCTCCGCTGTTACTTATAGCTCTAACCATAACATTCACAGTACCTCTTTCTTGTGGTCTAAAGTAGTAGAACCACTCTCTAAATGAATATCTGCCTAAGTCTGGCCCCAATGCTGTCTGTTTCCATGTTCTTCCATTATCAAACGATATTAGTACGTCTCTTATTCCATAGCCTCTATCAAAGGCAACTCCAGCAATTTTTACAACTTCACCTTTTTTAACAACAGCATTATCTTCAGGGGCACCAATTACTGCCTTAACGTTCATAAATGATATGATTCTTCTTCTTTTCGCTGGTTTTTCCGGATCTTCACAATGACAGGCGTTATCTGGTATGTGATAGGCTTTAGTCATCCAGAAGTCTTTGAGTTCTTTGTTTAATACAGTTATTTCAGTTACAGATTTAATCCAGTGAGTTGCATACCAACCAGGTACAATAAGTCTGAGTGGATAACCGTTTAAAAGTGGTATATCTTCTCCATTCATTTCATATGCAAGGATTAAATCTTCATAAAGACATTTATCTATATGTAAACTTCTTACAACATCTGGTGTTTTAGGATAAGGTGCTTTATCAAGGCCGTTAAAAGCAACCTCTATACTATCAGGTTTTACTCCTGCATATCTTAAGACATCAGAAAGTCTTACACCTGTCCATAAAGCATTACCCATAGCACCGTGTTTCCACTGTATACCTTTTACAAGCTGGTCTTTTTGAAAGAATGAACGGCCATTTCCAGAACATTGACAAACTGCATAGTATGAAACTGGCTCGAATTTAGTTTTTAAATCATCCATAGAAAGTTCAACTTCTCTTTCTACATTTCCTTTTATTTTAAGTCTCCATTTTTTTATATCAACTTTTGTAGGAATATCTGCCAGGTGCCATCTTACAAAGAAAGCATCATTTGGAGTAACAGCCTTTGTAAAATAACTTTTTGGAGTTTCAAGTAAAGGAGGCCTGTCTGAGTACATGATAAGATTAGTTTTACCAGGATATTTTTCCATTGTAGGGTATTCATCAAAAGTTATAACTTTATCCTCAGATGCAAAGACTTTATCTGCAACAAGCAATGAGCCTGCAAGTAGCATACCCTTTTTAAGAAATTCTCTTCTAGAACCCATTAGTTTCCTCCAGTGATTGAATTTGGATTTGCAGTTATAATTATATTTGCATATTATATAGGAGTAAAATAAATAAAATTTATAACTATATAGATTTGGCCATGCAAAAGAAGAAGGTTTTGCAAACAGGAATAACCGATATTCAAAAAATAGAGGAAATATTAAAAAAAGAGGGATATCATTCAATATTCCAGTGGTCAGATAGTCCCAACACATATTATGATTGGCATACACATCCTTACCAAGAAGTCAGATGGATAATATCTGGAAGCATAACTATAGGAACAGAGGATGGAGAGTTCAACCTAAAACCGGGAGATGTTATATTTGTATCCCCCGGCGAAAAGCACTGGGCTAAAACAGATGAAGGTGTTACATATATATGTGCCAGCAAATAGATTAAACATAATCTGGTTTTTTGATTTTTTTCTTTCTCTTTTTAGGGAAAAGTAAATCTGTTAATTTATATGCAAACTGAACAAATAAAACTCCAAGAGAAGCCATTATAAGAACGTAAATTCCTACAAGTGGAAGATGTTCATCTTTCGCGTATTTTGCCATCACAATAGAGAATTCTCCTCTGTTAATAATCGAAAACCCTGTTACGGCAGAAAGTCTATTTGATAACCCATAGATTTTTCCACCGATAAATCCTGTCAGGAACTTTCCTATAATAGATAGAATAATAATAACAATTAGAAAAATTATATATTTTACATCCATATTTGCTGAAAAATGAATTGAAGCTCCAAAAAACATAAAGAATATGGCAACTGCAAGGTCTTTTATTGAGTGTAAAGCCTTTTCGACTTCTTCTCCTTTTCCTGCTTCAGCCATTATTAATCCACCTAAAAATGCTCCTAAAGCTTCAGATAAACCAATAGAATGAGTAAAACCACTTAATATAAGAACAAAGCCAAGGGCAAATAGAATAAATATATCATCTTCAATAAGGTAATCTATGGCATTGGCAATATACTTTTTCAAGTATTTTGAAATTAACCAGACACTTATAAAGACAAAGGCTATTTTAACAAATATTAAACTTATATCTAAGACAGAAGGATTTTCTCCAGCAGAAAACGCTGAGATAATTGCAAGTAGAACTGGAGCAACTATATCTTCAAAAACCATTAAACCTAAAATTAACTCAGTTTCAGGATTAGCAATTCTATGGTTATCAATAATAGTTTTAGTGGTAATCGCAGAAGATGAAGCATAGGCTATACCACCTGCAATTAACGATGTGTAAAGGTCAAAACCGAATAAAAGTTTCGCAACAACGAATATAACAACAAAGCCAAAAAAGAAATCTATTAGACCAACAGACCATATTTTTTTACCTGTTTCCACAGCTTTATCAAAATTAAACTCTAACCCTAAATAAAAGAACAGTAAAACTATGCCTAATTCACTGAGTTTTTCTATTGTTATATCACTATGAACTAAACTCCCAAGTATAATTCCAGAAATAATGAAAAACAGTATTGAAGGAAGCTTTAAAATCTTTCCTAAAATCCCTGAAATAAATAAAACAAAAAGGATACCACCAAAAAGTAGAAGAAAAGAAATTTCATTATGCATTTAAGTTAAACTCCTTGGCAAAGTGTTCTATCTGTTCCCTTGTTCCAACAACGACGATTATATCCCCAGGTTTAATAACCTCTTCTGGAAGAGGGTTGGTTATAGATTGATCCCCTCTTATTATGGATATTACAGTTACTCCAGTTTTTTTTCTTATCTCTGATGCAGCTATTGTTTTGTTTGCAAGAGGAGAGTTCTCGTCAACTTTAAACCATTCTATTGCCAGGTTTTTTAAAATTACTTCTTTCAATTTTTCCTGTTCAGGTTTAAAGTATGCTCCCATTAAAACTGATCCAAGTTGATTTGCTTCTTCTTCATTGAGAACAATATCACATATTGGGTCTTCGTAGTCTCCATTTTCAAAGTAGAATATTTCCCTTTTTCCTGTTAAATGTATAACCACAACAATCTTATCCCCTTTTGAAGTGATAATAGAAAACTTTTTACCAATTCCTGGTAAATCAGATTCTTTAAACTCCATTTTTTATACCTCCTTGACAGTAACAATAAAATTCACCATAATTTATTATAAATTGATAAAAAATATGAGGCAACAATTAATTTGCAAAGCTTACAGGTTTATCCATTTCTACATACAGATAAAGTTTACAATGCAGAATTTAAATGGGGCATTAAACATAGCAATTAAGGGGTTAGGGAAAAAGTAAAGGAGCAGTTTTTAAAACTGCCAAATTATTTAGATAAGTTATCAAGACTGATGAGATTTAATT
>CAZEYS010000046.1:0-11534 GCA_964516095.1 uncultured Aquificales bacterium | reverse complement strand
GCTTTTTGCTCTAAATTATCTATAAGGCTACTGCCATCTTTGCTGAAACCCGGGGTAATGGGAACTCCGCGGCCGGTGAAGATGGTGGTGGTCTTTTTTTTGTTTAAATACAGATTTTGTCTGAACAGGGTGAGATATAAAGTTTGCTTTTCTCTAAGTAATTCTTTTGCATTTGTCATGTTTTGTCTGAACGTGGTGGGATAGTATATATTTGAAATTTTCTGTTATCTTATCGTTTAAAAATGTTTGACAGAATAATAAAAACGGAATATAATTTTATTCCTGATGTTTCAAGGAAAAAATCTTTGGGCCCGTAGCTCAGTTGGTTAGAGCAGACGGCTCATAACCGTCCGGTCGGAGGTTCGAGTCCTCCCGGGCCCACCATACTTTATCATGAGGCTATAAATGGAAGAGTTTATAAAATATCTTTTAGAATTACAATCAATTGACTCAGAAATTCAAAAAATACAAAAAGAGTTACAGCAGATACCTTCTCAAATAAAGTCGTTAAAAGAAAAGAAAGAGTCTTTAATATTTAAACTTGATAAAATTTTGACTGGGATAAAAAAATTAGAAGAGAAAAAGAGAGAAAAAGAGTTAGATATTCAAACATTTGAAGACAAAATTAGAAAGATAGAAGAGAATCTTGAAAAAGTTAAAACTAATGATGAATATAAAGCCTTATTAAGAGAAAAAGCAAGATTAGAAGAACGTATAATGGAAACAGAGGATGAAATCCTCGAAATTATGGAAGAAATAGAGAAACTAAAAAAAGAGGAAGAAGAAATAAAAAAGTTAATAGAAGAAGAAAAAAAAGAAATAGAAGAAGAAATTCAAAAGAAAGAGAAGCTTCTCTTAGAATTACAAAAAAAACTGGAAACTTTGAATGAGAAAAGAGAGGAGTTAATTAAAAAGATACCTACAAATTTATTAAATAAGTATAATTTAATCTACAAAAATAAAGGGCTTCCGGTTATAGCACAAGTTGAAGAAAAAAGCTGTAGTGGCTGTTTTACTGTCATTCCACCAAAACTCTATAGTGAAATCATAAAAGGAAAAACGATCTCTACCTGTCCAAATTGTGGCCGCTTCTTATACTTTACAGAAAGTTAATTAACCTTTGCAAATTCAACTAACTCAGAAGCTTTTACAAAATCAAAAACGTCATTTTTTAAGGCACTTTTTAAAAAGTTAGCATTTAATGCATGTCCACCTTTTATTGATTTTATATTTCCTATAATAGGTTTACCTAAGAGATACAAATCTCCTATTAAATCTAACAGTTTATGTCTTACTGGCTCATCTGGATATCTAAGCCCTTCTGGATTTAAAATTTCATTGTCTTTAATTACAACAGCATTTTCTAAAGATCCTCCTTTTGCCAGCCCCATTTCTTTAAGCTTTTGTACTTCCTCTAAGAAACAGTAAGTTCTTGCATCTGATATTTCTCTTATGTCCATTTCTACTGGAGAAAAGGTATAAAAACTATTTCCAATAAAATTATTATATTTAGCTTCATAAGTAAAAGCTGGATAATCTGAAATAGTAGCAATTATATGTTTATCTTTATCAACATAAGAAAAATCTTTCTTTACTAATGCGTAAGTTTTTTCTGCTGGTAGTTTCTTTAAGCCTGCTTCTTTTATTTTTTCAACAAATATTTTACTGCTACCGTCTAATATGGGTAGTTCATCACCCTCTAACTCTACATAAATGTTGTCAATGCCTAATAGGTATAAAGCTGCAAGTAAATGTTCTACTGTTTGAACTCTTTCACCTTTGTATTCCAGTGTTGTTGAAAATGCAAAACTTTTAACATTATAAACTGTGGCAGGTATTTCTACATTATTTTTTACGAAAATAATACCTGTGTTTTCAGGAGCAGGGATAAGTCTTATCTTGCTTAACTTACCAGAGTGTATTCCTATTCCTTTTATTTCAACTTCTTTATTTATTGTTTTTTGCATTAGTTCCATAAATCTCAACTCCATATATTTTATCCTTCTTAGTTATGTCTTAAGCAAAATTTATGCCAGTAAATGTGTAAATAAAATCTATCTTTATTCCGATTATAAGGTTATAATTTTTTGGATATTTTGCAAAAAAACAAATAAAGGGTGTTATGGACATTAACTTATCGACTAAAATAAAGGAGCTATACGATTATATAGAAAAACTTTATAGCTTTTCTCAAAAACTGTCTAACTACTTAGATACTGTTTATAAAGATTTCCAGCGTCTTGAGAAAAATGATGAGGTTGCGTTATTTTTGAAAGAACTGGCAGAAAAGGATATATACACGTTTAATTTAGAGTTAAAAAGGAAAGCTGAAAAGGTAAACACTCCTATTCGGATAGTAAAGAAAGGATTTAAACAAATCTATAAAGAAAAAGTTGAAGAAATTATAGATTTTTTAAACTACATAATAAGAAATTTAGATGGTATTTTGCACAAAATCCAGTCTTTTCAGGAAAATTTAGCAGGTAAAAGGACAAATTACGAGCCTTTTAAAATATTTATGAATAAATATCAGGAAGATTTAAATACATACTTAGAAAAGGCAGTTAAAAGAATAACCCACGAAAAGATAGAATTTTTTAAAAATGAGTTAGAGAAAATTAAAAGTATAGAAGACCCAGAAGAAATAATACTATTCCTGCAAACCTTTAAAGCAAATGTAAACAGATTTATAACTGAACAACTTTACAACAACATAGACGGTATTTATAAATCTTTAAAAGATACACTTTATAAAAAAGTAGATGAATATCTAAATGAAATAGGTTTACCTGCCGACAAAAAAGAAGTGGTTTTGTATAAAATCGAAACTTTGCTAAACAGTTATGAGCATATCTATCCTCTTATCTATTTTGATATTCCAGAACTACCAAAAAATTTTTTTGACCCTAAAACAGAGTATACTTCTTTGATGGATAGATTTAGTGAAAACATACAAAGTTTGAGGTTTTTTCTAATATTTATTGTTGGCTTAATTATATCTTTTTGGGGAATTTACGACTATTTAGAAACAGATGAAGATATTGGATTAATTTCAGCTGTAGTGGGTATAGTAATAATTTTAATAGCTTTCATAGATGCTATGTTTTTAAACAAAAAGTATATTAAGATTTTTTTAGATAAAAGAAAAGAATTTTTGCTTCTTGGGCTTGAAAAGAAATTAGAAGAAATAGAAAAAAATGTTTATGAATTTTTATTAGAACAGAAGATGAGCCTGATAAACAGTATAAATGAAGTCCTTTCTGAAGAACTAAAAGTTTACTCGTCAGGTGGTGAAAAGATAGAAAACCTAAAGAAAAACATAGAACAATACAAAGAAGAGGCCTATAATTTATTAAAAATAGCCAAGGATAAACTGGAAAATGATATTACCTAAAGTTGTTGATATTAAATTTCTTAATGAAAAAGCTACAAAAGTAAAAACATACCTGAAAAAGATAAATCAGATAATAAATCTTGGGAAAGAAGAGTTTGAAAGTAAACCTATTTATACTGATAGGATAAAGTATTATCTTGTGGTTTTAAAAGATGAAATTGAAGAAATTGCATGTCATTTACTAACTGTTATTCATAGTAAGAGTATAAAAGAAAATTGTATTGAAAAAATAGTGGAAGAAGGTATATTTGAGCCTAAACTTTCAAGAGCTCTACTTGATTTAAATAATTTTGTTAAATCTTTGATGGAAAAAAATTTAAGTTACGAACCTGAAAATATGTATTCTTTAGTATCTGACATTTCTCAAACTTTAGATAAACTGTTTATAACTGAACTTTCTAAAACTGTGAAGGAACTAAAAGAAAAACAGCCTTCTTTAAAAATACCTGTTAATCTGAAAAGATTACAGCAAAATATATCTGCCATAAATTCAAATGTTAAAAAGTTAGATACCTTTTTAAAGTATCCTAAAGAAGAGTTCATAAATTCTCCTCTGTTCATAGACCGTTCCAAGTATTTTTTAGTAGTTGCAATAGACAGCGCAAACTGGATATGTAAACATGTTTTAAGAAAATCCGGTGAAAAGGATATTAAAAATTGCTTTATCAAGATGAGAGAGAAAGGTATATTAGACACTGAAACTGCAGAGTTCTTGCAAAAGTTATCAGATTTGAGGGATAAACTTGCAAATCCATCAGAAAGCATTCCTGCTGAAGAATTGTACGAAATAGTTTCAAATAGTAAAAAGTATTTTATGTCTTTTATTAAAAGTGTAATAAGTGCTGTTAAGAGCTAAGTTTTTGACGACAGTCATTACAAAGACCAAATATTTCCAATCTATGAAATGACGGAACAAACTCGTACAACTGACATATTTTATCCTGAAGTTTTTCGATTTCTTCTTCGTGAAATTCTATTATTTTTCCGCATTTAGTACATATTAAATGATCATGGTGTTCTTTCAAAGATATTTCATATATTGTTTTATTATTGTATTTTATTACTTCTGTAATTAATCCCATATCTTTGAGTATATTTAATGTTCTGTATACAGTTGCTCTGGAAACATTTATATTTTTATTTTTCATTTTAAGGACAATATCCTCTATTTCAAAATGACCATTGGTTTTTAGTATTTCTTCCAGTACAGTTTCTCTTTGTGAAGTGAATTTTAACCCCTTATTTTTTATATAGTCTTTGAACTGCTTTTTTATAACTTTTTTGTTCATTTTAAATCTGGTCTCCTTACTTCAAAGGTGTTTTCTTTGGAAACAACACAGTAGTTTGCTCCTCCAAGTCTACCTACTATCTCTAATTTAGTAGTATCAACATATCCTTTTTCATTCAGTATTTCATCTTTAATATGTAATTTTAGTATTTTTCCAAAGATTATTCCCATTTTACCTATTTCTAATATCTGAAATTTCTCACATTCTATATTTACAGGACTTTCTGCAACTAACGGAGCTTTTACTTTATCTGCAGGTATAGGTGTTAAACCGGCTTTCTCAAACTCGTCTACCTCAGCATCAAAGGCAACAGATGAAATGTTCATTTTTTCTAAAAGTTCTTTTGTAACCATATTAACCACAAACTCTCCAGTATCTTCAATATTCTGCCATGTATCTTTTTTTAATTTTTCATCTTTTCTTCCTATCGAAACCATCAAAAGTGGTGGATCTGAAGAAACTCCTGCAAAATAGCTAAACGGTGCAAGGTTATAAATTCCATCTTTACTAATAGTTGATATCCATGCTATTGGTCGCGGCACTATTACACTGGTCATTAGCTTATATACTTGTTTTGGGTCTAAATCTTTTACATCTATATCCATTTTTATGCTCCGAGAACGTTTTTTAATATTTTTTCATAATTTCTTGCATCAGGAAAGCTTTTATACTCTTTACCTAACTGGATTATTTCATCTTTACTTACGTGTTTAATATACGGCAGTCTCATGATAAATTGTAGTAGCTGTGTCACATTTGAAGGTTTTTTAGAAAAAATAGCTCTTTCAAAGTCTATTAAAGTTATATTCATATTCTTGTCCACAATGGCATTTTTTAAAGGTCTTTGGAATTCATCTTTATTTATACCCAGTAAATCTAACTGACGTGCTTGATAAAACAGTTCACTTAATAGCTTTTTATAGTTATTCTCATTTAAAACGTCTTCTAAGTGTTGTCCCTCAACAAATTTATACATTAGAAAGTCTTCACCGGCTAATATAAGTTTACTTCCAATATGTTTTTTATTCACTATAGACAGTACGAAGGCCTCTTTTTGAATAGCATATTTTAACTGGACGCTGTTTGGTACTTTTACTGCTACTTTTTGGTTACCAAAAACTGCCTGATATACCGTTCCTCGCCAGCCTTTTCCTATTATTTTTAAATTTGTTAAATCCTTTTTTAAATCATTAAAATTTAAATATGTCTTCCTCATGTTGTGAGTAGAACGACCGAACTTTGTTAACAATAACGTCTAAATCATCTATTATTTCAAATATTTCAAAGTCCTCAGGATTTATAAAATTGTTTTCAAGTAGATTTTCTCTCATCCATTCAACAAGACCATTCCAGTATTCACTACCGTAAAGTATTACAGGAAATGGCTTTAATTTTTTCGTCTGTATTAGGACAAGTACTTCTGTAAGTTCATCTAACGTACCATATCCTCCAGGAAATAAAATATAGGCAGTCGCGTATTTTACAAGCATAACTTTACGTGAGAAAAAGTATTTAAAGTTCAATAAAACGTTAGCGTATTTGTTAGGAACCTGTTCTGTAGGTAAATCTATATTCAATCCTATTGAATTTCCTCCAGCCTCTCTGGCTCCTCTATTTCCTGCTTCCATTATACCTGGACCACCACCAGTTACTATTGAAAATCCTTCTTTAGCTAATTTGTATGCAAGCTGTCTTGCAGCTTCATAATACTTGTTTCCTTCTTTTACCCTTGCTGAGCCAAAGATTGTTACTGCAGGTATATATTGGGGCATTACATCAAAACCATCAACAAAATCCCCAATAATTCTAAAAAGTCTCCAGGCTTCTTCTTTTTTAAGTTCATTGATTTGATATTTTTCCATTGTTCTTCTCCACTTTATAAGTATTTTGCAAGTTCAATTAAAAAAATAACTATAAGACCCAGACTAAAGTTTACTTTTATAAGTAGTGTTATCTTTTGCATTATTTGTGCTTTATTCTCAACATTAGGCAGTTTTTTGTACAGTCCAAAATAGATATAACTAAATACAACAACCATTACAGCATATATGAGAAGTTTTGTCACAAAAAAAGAATTATGAACGTAATATTTTGCATTTATACCCCCTGTTATAAACAGAGTTACAATGGCAAACCATACCAGTGGAAAAAATCTATCCATAATTCCTTTCATAAATACTGCTCTATTATTTCCAAGTTTATCTAAGTTTGGTCTTAAAACGAATAATGTATAGAGCATGCCTCCAATCCATATAAGTACAGATAGTATATGAAACCACATTATTACTGCATTAAGCATTTTTTTCCTCCTTAGCCTTCTCGCTACGTGGGTATAGGACTTTTGCCATATATATGGATATTTCATAAAAGATAACCAGAGGCAAAGCAAGGAAAACCTGGCTTATTACATCTGGAGGAGTAATAATAGCAGCAAATACAAATGCTCCAACGATAAAATAAGGCCTTACCTTTATCAGAGCTTCTGGTGTTACAAGGCCAAGTCGTGCCAGTAAGGAAAGTATAACTGGGAGCTCAAATGTGATACCAAATGCTAAAATAAGTCTAATCACAAAAGATATATAAGAACTAACTGAAAGCATAGCTTCAACGTTAAGTTGCGTGTAACCAAAATTTAATAAGAATTTTATGGCAAGCGGTAAAACTCCCCAAAATGCAAAAGCTGCACCTGCTATAAAGAATAAAGTTGTAAAGAATACAAAGGGAATAAGAAGTTTTTTTTCGTTCTCATAGAGTGCAGGTTCTATAAATTTCCAAACCTGATAAAATATTACTGGAGAAGATACTACAAAACCCATTAACAGTGATATCTTTAAAGCTGTAAAAAAAGATTCTGTTGGAGTTAATGCTACAAGTTTTAAATCTGGAAAAACTCTGTGTAAAGGATTTTGAAAAATATCAAAAAAATAGTTAACTTCTGTGAATACTGCAACAGTACCTATTAAAAGTGCTATGATACTTTTTATTAATCTATCTCTAAGTTCAGCTAAATGTTCAGTTAGTGGAGCTTCATATTCTTCAGGATTTTTAATTTTATCCTTCATTTATTTTTTCCTCTTGCGTCTGTTTTTTACTGAATGAGATTTTTTCTCGTTTAGGCTGATAATCTTCTGTATATTTTGGTTTTGTTATTTCCTTTTCAAATTCTTCTTCAAAAGAATCTTTAGATTTTTTCTGTGACTCATCCGGCAGTTTTTTTATGTCTTCAATTTCTGATACTACTGACTGCTTAACATCATCAACAGTAGACTTTACTTCCCTAAATATACGGGCCAGCTGTTTCACTGCTTCTGGGAGCCTTTGGGGACCTAAAACAATTATTGCAACTATCATTATAACGATAAGTTCTGTCATTCCTATTCCAAACATTAGAGTCTCCTGTAGCTAAGTCTGTTTTCTTTAAATTATATATTAAAATACAACATTTATACTAAACTCTATCCTGTATTTATTTTCCCCAGCTTTTTTATCCAGTATAAAGGCATAATCAAATATAAAAGCACCTGCGGGTGTAGGAACCAGTATACCTAATCCTGCTGATTTTCTGGTTCTAAAGTGGAAAAAGGCTTTTTTTGTGGGAAAAACATTTCCCATATCGTAAAATAAAAATCCGTATAGATTGTAGGATGCTATAATAGGAAATCTAATATCTGTATTAATGTAAGCGTAACTATTTCCTCCTATTTTATTGTTTGAGACCTTTTCAAATCCAAATCCTCGAATTGTAGAAAGACCACCTAAGAAATATCTTTCTGAAATCGGTAATTTATATATAGATATAAAATTTCCTCCAGCAGCAAGGTTCTGTGTCCATACAAAAGAGTATAGTCTGTAATAATATCTGAAGCTAAAGTTTCCAAAAAAGTATTCAACATCCTTAAATGTTCTTCCAAAATTCCCTCTAAAATAAAAACCACCTGTTGGATATATTTTATTGTTTCTGTGGTCATACTCTAAACCAAAGAAAATCTGATATTTTTTATAAGGATTTTTTGTATAAACTGAAGTATTTTTTAATTTATTATCTGAGTATTCTAAACTTAGAATTTGCTTTGCCCATTTATTAGGCCTTTTCATGTACTCGACTCTGGTTCCTTTTTTAGTAAGGTCATAGTATCTGTGGTTTTCTAAAGAAGAAAAAACAGAAAAAAACAAAGATGAGTATTTAGGTAATAATCTGTTTCCAAAAGATAGATTATAGTTTGTGTATAAACTTGATTTATCTATATACCCATTAAACTCAAAGCCATAATCAAAAAGATTTTTTAGAACTAAAGATAGTGAACCTTTAAATTTTTCCACTGAATTGTATCCAAAACTTCCTTGAACTAATCCTCTTTTATCTTCACTTAAAACAAAAATCTGATTAACTTTTTTGTTTTTCTTATTTATTAAAACATCTGGGTTTACAAAATTAAAAAGATAAGATGAGAATAAAAAATTTAATTGATTATTAAAAAGCTTTTTTGTGAATGGAAGATTACTTTTTATATTCCACTTTAAAACAGCTGTTTTTAAATGCCAAGTACCATAGAAAAATGGTACATCTGTGTAATAGAGTTTGCCAGTATACACGTTGTATTTCACATAAACTAAAATTTTGTTTTTCTTTTCTTTCAAGCTCACATTCATCTTAACATCAGCATCTAAATAACCTTCGCTTATTAGACGATTTTTTATTTCATTCAATATCCTTATGAGAAGACTGCTTTTATAAATAGTAGGAAGGTTCAAATCTAATTTAGGCTTATACCCTACAAACTCTACATTTTCTATTACAAACTGTTTTCCTTTATAAATAGTGACACTTAAAAGCAGGTATTCTTTCTCCTTATCTAGTATACTTACGTTAAAATATGCATTTTTATACCCTTGTTTGTGAAGTTCATCTATATACTTTTGTAGGGTTTTATATATCTGTGTTTTATTGTAGTATCTTCCTATAAGTGATTTTATTTCTGTTTGAATATGTTCTGGCAATTTATGGTCTGAATTTAGTTTTACGTTTTTTATTTTGTATCTCTTTCCTTCGTATATGTATATCTTAATGTAGGCCTTTTTTCTATTCAGGTTTTCCACATAATTAAAATCTACATCTGCATCTAAAAAGCCTATTGATTTATAAAACTCTTTTATCCTTTGAGCAAACTCAAATATTTGCTGATAATTAACTCCATAAACATAAAAAGGAGCAAACTTTTTTAGAACTTCATCTCTTACATGATAATTTCCTATAAACTGGATTTGATATTTTAAACCATGAACTATATCGATAAACAAAATTATATTTTCCTTGCCTGCAGGATAAAAACTGTGTATAGTTACATAAGCATCATAATAACCTCTTTTTTTTATAAAACTCAGTAATTTGTCAAGTTTTTCTTCTATTTTTGAAAATTGAAATCTTTTATCGTTTAAAGAAAGAACTTTTTTATATGCTTTTTTTATTTTTAAAGGTATATCTATATCTGATATAAAATCTACATCTTTTATATAATGTAACTTTCCCTCTTTTACTCGAATAATTAATTTTCCATTCCCTTTTTTATCTACTCTAAAATTTACATTAATATTGGCATTTATATAACCGTTTTCAAAATAAAATCTTTTTAATCTTAGAGGAATAAGAAATATTTCTTGATTAGATATATACTTTCCTTCGTAAATTCCTGCAATTCCTTTTAATGTACTGTCCCAGTACTCATCATTTCCTTTTATATATATTTCCTTTAACAGAGGATATCTACTAAGATAAAGGGTGTTATTTTTAAGTTCTATATCTTTAAAGCTATCGGTTTTTTTGAGAATTTTTATAATATCTTCTTTTTTGTCTAAACTTTTAAAAACTTCTTTTATATTATTATGGGGAAGAGGATAGTTGGATCTAATCTCCAGTCCAACTGAAAAGTTTATAAAAAAAAGTATAAAAATAAAAAATTTTCTCATTTTCCCAAAATGGTGATATCCTTTTGATATTATGCTTATTAGTTTATTGGAAAATCTTATATATAACAACTGGTGCAAGATATGCGGTAATGCTTTTTTCTTTAAAAATCAGAACATATTCTGCAAAGATTGCCTAAATCAAATTAAAAAAGAAAAAATTCTGTACTGCCCGAGTTGTGGTAAAAAAACTTTTAACTGTATGGACTGTCGAAAAAATAGAAAGTTTACACAAGTTGAAATATTTACTACATACTCTTTTATCTTTCAGGAAGTTATAAAATTCTACAAATTTAAAAACTTCAAAAATCTATCAACGGAAATAGCTCAACTAATAAGTGATGATTTATCTACTTTTATAGAAAAAAACAACATAAATTTTATTTTGTATATACCTTCTCCTCCAAGTAAAGAAAAAGAAAGAGGTTTTAATCATCTGAAAGAAATACTTATAAAATGTGTACCAAAATGGATTATAAGAGATGATTTGGCAAAAGTAAAAAATACACCTCTTCAAGTAGACCTTTCTCAAGAAGAAAGAAGGGAAAATATAAAAAATAGCTTTAAACTTTTAAATAAAGAAATTTATACAGATAAAAATGTGCTGATTTTTGACGATATACTAACAACAGGTTCAACTATTCATGAAGCTTATAGAGAAGTAAAAAAGGCAAAACCTAAAAACATTTATGCTTATATAATTGCTACTTAGGATAACCTTCGCTTTTAATCCTCCTCACTTCAGTGAAGAGATACAAACTTGCTTATAATCGTTCAGTACCTTATACTAAAGGAGCAGGATGTGAGAAAGAAATACATTGAAAATCAGAAAAATATATGATTGTAGAGTATGTATATAGATATCGGCTTTATCCAAATAAGGAGCAAGA